>NZ_JAKKRZ010000013.1:0-146310 GCF_025653725.1 Shewanella sp. SM74
GATGGTTCAATGCCTGTTGTGGCTAGTTGGTTTACACGCACAGCAACAGGGCTGGGATAAGCATTTTCAGGCCAATACCATTGGGCATCGAACGGTACTCTCAACGATTCGCTTGGGATTGGAGGTACTCAGGCGGCCTGATTATCAAATCACGGAGAAAGAATTGCTGGCGGCCTGGGTATTATTCGCCAATCAGTTGCTCAAATATGGCTATGCTATGGCTGATTTATGAGGGGATCCTTCAGAGCTGAGCTTGCACTAAGGCTTCGGGTGTCGCTATTTTTGCGGTTAAATTGCTCAAAGATGATTCCTTACTGAAATGAATTAGCTCGAAATGGATTGCTGTGTCGGGAGGGAAAGAGTGCTTGTCGTCGCGCTACTATCATCGCACTACTATCATCGCCATGACAGCTTTCTTTCCCTCTAATATTTTCTCAGTTAAGTACACTATTCCAATATCTTAAGCTGTGTTTTTCCCCATTGGGTGGCATAGGGCATGGCTTCTTGCGGGCTGAGGATAAACTCATTTTCACAGCCATCGCCGCGGGGCGTTTCCCAGAATTTGATGCCCTTTGGCTCAATGGTGAGCTGGTAATATCCCGAGCCGTCTGATGTGGGGCATTCTGCGTCCGGTGCTTTGCCAGCAAACAATTTGTCCCTTAATGCAGGGGGTAAAGGATGACTCATACCCTCGAGCATACTTTGTGGTTGAGTATCGGCGAGAAACCACTGCCACGGGTGGAAAGGTTTGCCGTCGGTAAGGGAGAAACTCACAAATTCTTGGCTGATACCATTGGCGCCATAACCTGCCGCCCAGCGATATAGGCGCACACTGAGCCAATGCTGATTAATAAAAATCGGTTCGGCAAAGGTTTCGTCAGTTACAAAACTGCCCATTTGTGCCAGCATTCTGCGGCGAGTGTCAAAGGTTTGTGCTAGTTGGACTTCATCGGTGAGCTTATGTTCAAGCCATTGATTAATTGCCAATATACCCGTTTGTGGGCCTTTAAATTCGATACCTACATCTGTGCCAAAAGTCAGCGGGCGATACTCAATATTTTCGTAGCTTTGCCATTTACCTCGGCTGAGTTTTGGCGTGGTTTCTAGCGGTAGATTGTAAGCATCGGCACCACAATCCTCGACCTTATCTGGGCTGATTTCTCGCTCAAGTTGCACTGGTAAAGATTTACTCGCGGTATCTTTAAACCAATGGCCGCTCAGTTTTTGTGGCGTGACACTATCAAACTGCCAATTTCCTGTATTGCCTTCTTCTTTCCACAGTTCATCTTGTTGCTCGAGTCTTATCGGCGTTAAGTAGCGTTGATAGTAATAACTGCCTGTTCCATATTGATTAAAACAAATTCTGACCTTGCTTTTACCTAACTGTCCCTGCCAGATCCCTGTGAGTTCATTGGCCGCAAAGGTCGGCAAAGAGATCGTGGCGGTCAGCAACAGGCTTGAAGATAAAACGGAGAATAACATCCTTGTGGGCATACTGATTTTCTCTTAAAAGGTGATAAGTAAGGGCCGTATTCTAAGCGCAGGATACTGACCGATTGTGGATTAAAAATCAAAATCTGATAAAAAAGTCGCCCGTAGGCGACTTGATGTTAAAGACTTAAGGCTTACTCAACTTGCCAATCAATGGCTTCTCCAGCACGAATTGGCACTACGTTAGTATCGCCAAGCGGGTAAGTTGTAGGGACATCCCATGACTTTTTGACCAGCTTGATGGTATCGGTATTGCGTGGCAGATGGTAAAAGTCTGGGCCGTTAAAGCTTGTGAACGCTTCGAGTTTATCCAGCGCATTGACCGACTCAAATGCTTCGGCGTACAGCTCAATGGCGGCATGAGCCGTGTAGGAACCCGCGCAGCCACAGGCGGCTTCTTTCTTATCCTTGGCGTGTGGCGCTGAATCTGTACCTAGGAAAAACTTCTTGCTGCCGCTTGCCGCTGCACCTAACAACGCCTGCTGGTGGGTGTTGCGTTTTAAAATCGGCAGGCAGTAAAAATGCGGACGAATACCGCCAGCCAGCATGTGGTTACGGTTATACAGCAAATGGTGGGCCGTGATAGTCGCGGCCACATTGTCTGAGGCTTGAGTGACAAAATCGACTGCATCTTTGGTGGTGATATGCTCAAGCACGATTTTAAGCGCTGGGAAATCGGCGACAATTTTACTGAGGATATTTTCAATAAAGACACGCTCGCGGTCGAAAATATCAATAGCTGAATCTGTGACTTCACCGTGGACTAAAAACAGCATACCGACTTCTTGCATGGTTTGGAGTACGGGATAGATGTTTTTAACATCGGTTACGCCGGAATCAGAGTTAGTCGTCGCGCCCGCTGGGTAGAGTTTAGCGGCAACAATTTTACCCGAAGCTTTAGCCTTGCGGATTTCATCTGGGCTGGTTTTGTCGGTTAAATACAACACCATCAAAGGTTCGAATTGTGAGCCCGCGGGCACTTGCGCTTTAATGCGATCGTAATAGGCCAGTGCGGTTTCAGTATCGATAGCGGGGGGCACTAAGTTTGGCATCACGATGGCGCGGCCCATATAGCGGCTGATGTCGCGCACTGTATCTTTAAGCTGGGCGCCGTCTCTTAAATGAATATGCCAGTCGTCTGGGCGAGTGATTGTTATTGTAGTCATAGGGTTTGGTCTTTTGATCGTTTTTGCTGCGAGGGTGGCGGGATCTTATGTGGCAAGGATTTTACTGTAAAGGGAAACTCGGCTGTTTCGGCCAATAAATCTGTTAGGACATGTAATTGAAGCGCTTAGCCGCATGGCCCGTACTATGTCACTGTTTTTAGCATCGGACACTTTTGATTAATCTGCTGCGGACACTTTTGATTAATCTGCTGCGGACACTTTTAAATAAAAGCCCCAGTGTCCGCGGACACTTTTATCTGCGATTTTTTATTAAAGTTATGAAAATAAATGATTTTACTTGTTTGGCATAGGCTTTGCTAACTCTAGGGTAGAGATTTCCAATAGTGTCCGTTGATACGTTCCGGCACTGATGATTCCAACAGGGAAGCGAGTAAAGCCATGATTAAAGATACTAGCGGCCAAGATACAGTACTTGTGCCATCGACCTCTAAACGTCTTAAGTTACCGCTGATCATTGGCGGTTGCGCCTTATTAGTCAGCGCCTTAGTGTGGGCAAGTTTAGGCTCTGATAGTGTTAGCAAATCCTTAAGCCGCAGCGACATCACTACTGCAAAACTCTTCGTTGGAACGTTAACCCGCGATGTGGCGACCACAGGTAAAATCGTGGCGGCCAATGCGCCTATTTTGTATAGCACAGAGGAAGGCACTGTGACCCTGCTCAGCAATCCTGGCGATACTGTTAATAAGGGCGATGTGGTCGCCAAACTCGATAGTCCAAGACTCACTAATCAGCTAGAGCAAGCCAAGTCCCTATTAGCGGGCATGGAGAGTGCATTAGAGCGCGCTAAGTTGGATGCAAGACGCGATCAATTACAAGCTTATCAAACCTTAGATATCGCAACGGTCGATCTTGAAGCGGCGGATAGGGAAAGTCGACGCGGAGAGGAGCTGATTCAAAGTCAGCTTATTGGCCAGATTGATTATGAAAAGGGCAAAGATGATTTACACAAAGCCAAGCTGAAGTTTAAGCATGCAGAGCAAGAAGTGGCGTTAACGAAAGATACGTTAACCTTTGAAATTAAAAATAAAGCCCTAGAAGTTGAGCGTCAAACTCTCGCGGTGCGTGAATTAGAACGTCAAGTCGATGCCTTGAATATTGTTGCACCTGTTAACGGCATTATCGGTAACTGGATTACCGAGCAGAAAACCCGTCTTAGCGCTAACCAACCGATTTTAACCGTCGTGGATTTAAGCGCCTATGAGGCTGAGTTAGCCGTGCCTGAGTCCTATGCGGACGATCTGGGTTTAGGCATGGAAGTCGAGTTGAGTTTTGGCAGTATTAAGTTAATGGGCAAGTTATCGTCAATTTCCCCTGAAGTGCGTAACCGTGAAGTGACCGCTAGGGTGCAATTTGACCAAAGCGACAGCCTAACACTGCGCCAGAATCAACGCATCTCGGCCCGAGTGTTATTAGAGCACAGACCCAATGTTCTTATGGTAAAACGCGGCGCCTTTATGACCAGCGGTGGAGGTAATGTGGCTTATCAAATCGAGGGCGATTTAGCCAGTCGTCGTGAGGTTAAGCTCGGCAGTACTAGCCTGAGCCAAGTCGAAGTGCTTGATGGTGGCAAAGCCGGAGATGAGTGGGTTATTTCAAGTGTCGACCCCTTTAATCACGCCGAACAGGTCAGAATTCATTGATGACCGATATTCGTAAATTATTAAACAACCAATCTGATGAATTTAACAGCGCAGTGGCTAACGGTAGGGACTCGCTGTAGTAACAAGAAACTCGGTGGCATAGGCAAGAATAGGAGCCGGATATGCGTGATAAACAATTTGATATCAGCGTGTTGATGTCATCCAAAATGTTTGGAGTACTAGCCTTATTATTACTGGTGGTTGCGGTGGAACTAAGTATCGGTGAGGCCAATAGCTGGTTTTTCCTCGGACTCAATTTGTTGGAATGGAGCAATCCTTTGGATGAGTTTCGCCAAGTGGGTGAGGTTTCCACCGAAACTGCCAACCTTATGCTGGGCGCTTTTATGTGGTTTTTAGAGTGTGTCGTTGAGCCATTCTTTGGCTGATAAAGCTGTGCTGATTACGGTCGTACATGAGTCGATGCCTAAGGTGTAGACGCAGAGTCTAGGCGCAAAAATAGATTTGATTATTTAAAGGAAATTAACATGTTATCAATGAAGAATGTGAGCAAGGTTTTTAAAACGGATTTAGTAGAAACCCACGCCCTGCGCGATTTTAACCTCGAGGTGAACGAAGGCGAATTTGTCGCAGTCACAGGTCCTTCTGGCTCGGGTAAAACCACCTTTTTAAATATTGCAGGTTTACTCGAAGGTTTTACCCATGGCGACTATTTTCTCGATGGGATTAACGTGTCTAACTTGAGCGATAACAAGAGCGCCACTATCCGAAATGAGAAAATTGGCTTTATTTTCCAAGGTTTTAACTTAATTCCCGATCTTAACTTAGCTGAGAATATTGAAGTGCCGCTGCGCTATCGTGGTTTTAATGCCAAGGAGCGTCAACGTCGTGTACAAGAGGCATTAGAGCAAGTGGGCTTAGCTTCACGGCTCAAACATTTACCGACGCAGTTGTCGGGTGGACAACAACAAAGGGTGGCGATTGCTCGTGCTTTGGCGGGGGAGCCACGCTTCCTACTCGCCGACGAACCTACGGGAAACCTCGACAGCTTAATGGCACGTCAAGTGATGGAATTACTCGAAAATATCAATCAAGCGGGCACGACCATTATCATGGTGACGCACGATCCTGAACTCGCTCGCCGCGCCCAACGCAACATTCAAATTGTCGATGGTCAAGTGTGTGATTTTACTATGTATCATCAAGGTCATCGACATGTCAGTGATATCACTGCTGCGACTGATATCGACAAACTTGTCGCCAACGCCGACCGTTAAGGATATGCATTATGTTCTTTTATTATGTTGATTTAGCTTGGCGCAGCATTAAGAAAACCCCAGTGCTGTCGCTGTTGATGGTGTTGGCGATTTCGATTGGTATTGGCATCACAATCACCACGTTAAACGTGTACAAAATGATGTCATTTAATCCTGCGGGTGAACGCTCTGATGAGTTAAATGCGGTACAGCTTTGGAGCCAAGGTCCTGATTCTTGGGATGAGTTAAACTCGTTAGTGACTTACCAAGACGCGATGAATCTGCGCAACAATACCTTACCTAAACGCCAAGCTGCGATGTTTCGCACTGGGATGGCAGTGCAAACGGAGGATGCCAATTTTGCGCCTATTTTAGAAAGCATTCGGGTGACGGACAGTGACTTTTTCAAGCTGTTTGACGTGCCATTTTTGTACGGTAATGCGTGGGATAAATCCGTCGACACTGAGCCTGCTTATCAAGTGGTGATTAACGATAAACTCAATCAAAAGTTATTTGCGGGTCAAAACAGTGTTGGCAAAGTTATCTATCTTAATCGTAAACCTTATCAAGTGGTTGGTGTGATTGATGCTTGGGATCCTAAGCCTAAATATTATGATCCCACTAACGGTGCCTTTAACGACACGGAACAAATTTTTGTGCCGTTTTCGCTGACGCCTATCGAAGAGTTTGATATATGGGGTAACACGTCAGGTTGGAAGTTTGAGACGATGAATAGTTACAGTGATCGCCTTAACTCTGAAAAAGTGTGGCTGCTGTATTGGGTTGAGTTACCAAATAAAGACGCAGTAGCCAGTTACCGTTCTTGGCTCAGCAATTATGTGGCGGAGCAAAAAGCCCTAGGCCGTTTTACGGATAATAAATCTGCCGCTGACTCAGTCAAAGTATCCGATGTGGCAACTTGGCTTGAATACAATCATGTGGTGCCCGAAGACAATAAAATCTTGGTTGGCTTGAGTGCGCTGTTTTTAAGTGTTTGTTTAGTCAATATATTAGGTTTAATGCTGACAAAGTTCCTCAAGCGAGCTCCCGAGGTGGGAGTGCGCCGCGCTATTGGTGCTAGCCGTGGTCAAATCTTCGCTCAATATATGGTTGAAGTGGGCATGATTGGCTTATTCGGTGGTTTGCTTGGACTCGCTTGGGCCTACGCTTCGCTTTATGGGTTATCGGCCCAGTTTGAGGTCGCGAAGGGCTTAACCCATTTATCGGCGAGTATGTGGATTATCACCCCAAGTATTGCGGTAGGCACAGCCTTGTTGGCTGGCTTGTATCCCGCATGGGTTGTGTGTCGCACTAAACCTAGTGTTTATCTAAAAAGCCAGTAAGGGACTTATTATGTTGCATATTAAACCTATTCTCAGCAGTTTATTTCGCAGTAAAAGTGGCCCAATCTTACTGCTTATTCAGATTATCTTGTCTGTGGCGATTGTGGCGAATGCGAGCTTTATTATTCAAGAGCGTTTAGTCCTGATGCAGCGTGATTCGGGGATTAAAGAGTCAGAAGTATTGACCTTTAGCTTGTTTAACTTTGATCCATTGATTGATAAAACCGCGCAAAACAAAATTGATCAGCAAATTTTGCGGGGGCTACCCAATGTGATTGATGCGACCTCAACCAATATGTTGCCGTTAAGCGGTGGCGGCTGGTCGAGCACGTTAAATCTGGGCCCCGACCCAGATAGCGCTAAATCGACACCGCAATTTGCCATGTATTTAGGGACAGATCACACCATTGAGACCTTAGGCATTAAGCTGATTGAGGGGCGTAACTTTTACCCCCATGAACTTAAGGATAACCTCGATAGCCCTAGCCGATTAGCGATCATCTCCAGTGTGTTAGCCAAAGCCATTTGGCCTGATGAATCCGCACTTGGTAAAGTGTTGTACGAGGGCAAGGATGCACAGATCACTGTGATTGGCGTAGTCGAAAAACTGCAAGGCGCGTGGATTGACAGTTCTAGCCTTGAAAATAGTGTGATTCAAAATGTGGATTATGGCAGCAGTTCTTACATGGTACGGGCCAAACCTGAGTTTCACGCCGAGCTTAAAGACACGATAAAAAAAGCGCTGCTGGCGGAGAATCCAAACCGAGTGCTCGATGGCTTTAAGTCAATCGAGGCCTTAAAAGATAGTTCATACCGAGATCATAAATTGATGATTACTGTGTTAACTATGATGGTGGTGTTGTTATTGCTTATCACCTCGCTCGGTTTAACGGGCATGGTGATGTTTAATATCCAGCGCCGCACTAAGCAGATAGGTACCCGCCGCGCATTGGGTGCTAAAAAGCGCGATATTATCAGTTACTTCCTCGTGGAGAACTATTTGATTTGCTTAGCGGGAGGCGTGCTGGGCGGCTTGTTAGCGATACAGTTAGGCCAACAGTTAATGAAAATCTATAGCTTGCCTATGTTGGACTTAAGCTACCCACTAATTACTGTGGCAGGTTTATTTATTGTCACCACATTAGCGGTTTACTTACCAGCGCGTAAGGCGGCAAATATTTCGCCAGCAACCGCAACCCGCAGCGTATAGCGGAATATTTGATGTCACTCAAGGTACGATAAAAGCTCGACAAAAGTGCGATAACAATAGGATGTTATTGCACTTTTTGTTACTTTACGGTTAACAGTTTTACTTAGGACAACACTCACACTTATGGATACTATCCTTATCGTCGATGACAATCATGCCATCTGCCAAGCCCTAGGTTTGATGCTAGAACTCAATGATTATCGGGTGCTGATTTGCCATAGCCCAGAGGACGCCCTTGGGTTATTGGCGACTCAAGATGTGGATTTAGTGATCCAAGATATGAACTTTACCCGAGATACCACCTCGGGTGAGGAAGGTCGGCAGCTGTTTTACGCCCTGCGCGAACGCCAAGGGGATTTGCCGATTATTTTGATGACGGCGTGGACGCAACTCGAAACCGCAGTTGAATTAGTCAAAGCGGGCGCCGCCGATTATATGGGCAAACCTTGGGATGACGCTAAGCTACTCAATAGCATCACTAATCTGATTGCGCTTTATAAACTCTCCCGTGCTAACCACCGCTTGGAGCGGGTGAATCATCAACGCCAAGTGGCGATCGCCGATGCGGATCTCTGCGGTATTGTCTTTGGTAGCGGTGCTATGCAGCGTTGCATTGATTTAGCCTTGCAACTGGCGCGCTCCGATGTGTCGGTCTTGATCACTGGCCCCAATGGCGCTGGTAAAGACAAGCTTGCCGATATTCTCCATGCCAATTCTCCCTTAAAAAACAAACCTTTCATTAAGGTCAATGTCGGTGCTTTGCCGATGGATTTATTAGAGGCCGAGCTGTTTGGTGCCGAGGCGGGCGCTTTTACGGGCGCAACTAAAGCACGTATTGGCCGTTTCGAAGCGGCCGACGGCGGCACGCTGTTTTTAGATGAAATTGGCAATTTACCTTTGTCTGGTCAAGTGAAATTATTGCGGGTGCTACAAACCGGCGAATTTGAACGCTTAGGAAGCCATAAAACCCAGAAAGTAAAAGTGCGGGTGATCAGTGCGACCAATGCGGATCTGGCCCAAGATATCGCCGAAGGGCGATTCCGTGAGGATTTGTTTTACCGCTTAAACGTGATTGAACTGGCATTGCCACCGCTGAATCAACGCACCGATGACATTTTACCTTTAGTGCAGCATTTTATTGGCAGCGATTTTAGCTTGAGTAAACCTGCTTTGCAGGCGTTATTACAGCACCGCTGGCCGGGAAATGTGCGCGAGCTTGAAAACGCCTGTAAGCGGGCCGTATTGTTGGCGCAAAGCCATGTGCTGGCTGAGGCTGACTTTGGTTTGGCACCTGTTGCGAGTGTCATCAAATCTGCTTCCAGTGTTTCGGCTGTATCTGAGTCGCGGCTATCTGGCTTGAGACACTCTGATCCTCTGCCTGTTTATTCGCCCGCTTCCATCCCCGTAAATACCGCATTTTATCATGAGTCTGTTCGTGCCCAAGTGTCAGATGCCAATGAGGCGATAGACGTGAGCCGAGAAGATATCGAAGCGGCGCTAAAACAGCATCATGGCGTAATTGCTCGGGTGGCAAAAGCGCTTGGACTCAGTCGCCAAGCGCTGTATCGGCGGATGGACAAGTTTGGTTTAGATAAGTCATAGGCTAAATGCAGATGCTAGGCTATCGATTAAGGAATCTGAGTGTTAATTCGAACTAAACTTATCATTTTTTCAATGGCTTGCTGCGCCTTTGGCGTCTTGCTGAGTTTTGCTTTGGTGAAGTATATCTCACCCTATGCTTCGTCTGTTGCCACGTCTAACACGATTGAAATCCCTGATGTGAATGTGCAACTGGATTTTGCGGAGCTTGAGAAAACGGTCGCCTCCATCGAACTCGCCCTTAACAATAGTGAGCAATTGCAGGAGGCTGCGGCGATGCAAGCGCACCAGAGGGCCGAGCAGATTAAAGCCGAGCTGCAAAAGCTTGAACAACTTAAACAAGAGCAGTTACAAATAAAACTCTTCAAGTTAGAACAACTTAAAGAAGGGCTGTTTAATTCTATTCCTCATGTGGTTGAGCCTTTACGTATAGAACCGCTATCCATTTTACCGCCCAAAGCACCTGTATCTCCTGCGATATCCGCTGATATAGCTAAGGGAGATCGTGTATCGAGTTTGACCTTAGGTGAAGGTTTGATCGTGTTGCTTCTCGCTTGTGCTGTCTGTGGTTTAGGTATTGCTTGGTTGACTCGACATCTCGGCCGCAGTTTAGATTCCCTTGAAGTCGGCTTGCTAAATTTTAGTGATAATGACTTTAGTGTGAGTATTCCTGAACATGGCGAAGGTCAGCTCAAAACCTTAGCGCAGTTATTTAACCATTCGGCGGCAAAATTGCGCCAAGAAAGGCAGTACATTTACCAGCGGGAGTTATTACTGGATAAGGTGATTCAAAGTTCTCCCAATGTGATGTTGTTACTGGACGATCATCAGCGGCTCATTTACGCCAATGATGCGGCGCGTCACCTATTCCATAAAAAGGGCAGAATGGAAGGCTTGAGCCTAGATGAATTGCTGGTGGATTTGCCCGAAGTATTGGCCTTGGCGCTTAAACATGAAAAGAACGGACTCTTCGCCATGGGTGAAGATGATGTGGAAACTTGGTATTTAAGTCGCGGCCAATTTTTATTGAATAACCAACAGCATAACTTAATTTTGCTCAAGCAGATGACCCGCGAGCTCAATCGTCAAGAGGTGGCAGTATGGAAAAAAGTCATCCGCATTATTAGCCATGAACTCAATAACTCAGTGGCGCCCATAGCCTCTATGGTGAACTCGGGCCGACTGCTCACCAAAGATATTGATAATCCCAAGCTAACCTTAATTTTCGATACGATCGAGAATCGTACCAGTCATCTAAGCCAGTTTATCTTCAACTATGCCCGTTTTGCTAAGTTGCCGCTCCCGCAACGGCGTCAGGTAAATTGGGGGCAATTTACTGCCCAGTTAACTCAGCATTATCCCTTTAAACTCATTCATGAGTTACCTGAGGTTGATGGTTTTTTCGATCAAGGACAGATGGAGCAAGTGCTCCTCAATTTACTTAAAAACGCCCATGAATCTGGCTCAAACCCCGAGGATGTCACTCTATCGATTCGGTATCAAACCTTAGTGGATGGTGCAGGTTTTAGTATTGTGATTGAGGATCGCGGCGCAGGTATGTCTGGTGAAGTATTAGAGCAGGCGCTACTGCCGTTTTACTCAACAAAACAATCGGGTACAGGCTTAGGTTTACCTTTGTGCCGTGAAATTATTGAAGCCCACGATGGCAGTATTAGCATGCATAATCGCAGTGACGGTGGCCTGTTGGTTCGACTATGGTTACCACAATAATGCTCGCGTTTTGAATAAACACCGTAATGCGACTCTTAAGTCGCATTTTTTATTGCTTATCTTATCCGCTTGTTTAAAGCATAACTCCTATCCTCAACTGCCTCTTGGCGTATTAGCCAAATGGGCTATTTTTGCCTTTTTACCTTAGCTCTTCGGGCTAATTTGCCCCCCAGCGTAATGACGGGAGATCTTTAACCCTGTTAACCTGTTTTATCGAAAATTTGCGTTAAAACTCACCTTGTTCTAACAGAGGTTAGCGCGGTTTTTAAGGTTCGATTAAAAAGGTTAAGGAGGGATAAGTGAAACAGTTAAAACAGCGTCTGCTTACTTACGTTTTATGTCCATTCCTGCTGCTGGCTTCCCCTATCACTATTGCCGATAACGACATTGAAATTAGTGGCTTAGTAATAGATAGAACCTTGACTCGGTTTGGTAAGGACTTTGGCTTTTACTACTCAAGCTATTGGCGCGAACTGCCCTTTACTCAAGGCTTTAACGTCACTCTATATGAGACAGTGTTTCCACAAGCTGGAACCGTTTTAACCTTAGAGGTAAACGGGACTCGGATTTACACCACCCATTTTGGTCGTCGTGCAAATCCGATTAAAGAGAGCGCAGAGCAGGCGATTTTGCTTACGATTGATTATTTAGCGCAAGTCAGAGCCAATGCAATAACAGGTGATTTTTCAGGAACATCGGACGACTTTTAGGATAATAATAATGACATACAGGACGTTACTTGCTCTTGTCACGCTATGTGTGGCAAGCAGTGGCCAAGCCACTGAATTGATTTATACGCCAGTGAATCCCAGCTTTGGCGGCAATCCACAAAATGGGGCTTTCTTATTAAATAAAGCTCAAGCCCAGAATGACAATAAATCTACCTCGACCGAGAAGGACTTTGTCACCCGTTTTAAAGAATCCCTAGAGCGTAATATCATTAACTCAATCACCCGCGGTGTTGCTGATGGTGAAATTACCGATGGTGTTTACGATACAGGTGATTTTCGGATTGAAGTGGCTTCTACGGGAAATGGCGTGATGCTAACTATTACTAATACTGAAACCGGTGAAGTCACTGTGATTGAAATGCCGACATTCGGAGGAGTCAACTAATGGCCCGTCTAGTGTTAGTGAGTTTATTACTGCTAAGTGTGTCGGCCTGTAGCCTGATCTCCAAACCCGATTTAAATATCACGGCTGCCGAGGTTAACCCCTTGAGTGAGGTGATGCGTGGGTTGCAAACTCAACCAGGACCTAAGTTTCCTATCCCTGTGGCCGTGTATTCCTTTCGCGATCAAACTGGCCAATATAAGCCGCAGGCTAACGTGAGTTCATTTTCGACCGCGGTTACTCAGGGTGCAACATCGATGTTGATGCAGACTTTGCTCGACTCTAAATGGTTTACACCCGTTGAGCGTGAAGGGCTACAAAATTTGCTTACCGAGCGTAAGATCAGCAATAAACAGAGCGGTACTAAGGGCGATGAAGTGCCCGTATTATCCACCGCCAGATTGTTACTCGAAGGTGGAGTGATTAGTTATGAGACCAACACTAGCACAGGCGGTAGCGGGGTCGAATACTATGGTATTGGCGCCTCTGAAATGTACCGTGAAGATCTGGTGACCATTTATCTACGAGCCGTGGATGTACACACAGGTAAAGTTATGATGTCGGTCTCAACCAGCAAACGAGTCTTGTCCCAAGAAATGCGTGCGGGTTTGTTCCGTTACACGAGTTTAAATCGATTAGCCGAGGCTGAAGTCGGTTTTACTACCAATGAGCCAGTGCAGTTTTGCGTATTACAAGCCATTGAATTGGCGGTCGCTGAGCTGATTGATAAGGGTATCAAACAAGGTTACTGGAGCCCAACTCAAGTGGCGCAGCCAGCAGAAAAAGCCCAGGAGTTGAGTCAGGGCTAGGTGTCTGAAAGCCGGTATTAGATGCTAGAGCAAAGCAGGCTTCTGCTTTAGCACTTAGTCGCGATAGCGTAAAAGAAAACCGAGCCAGTTAAGCTGACTCGGTTTTTTATTGCAGTTATTGCAGCAGTCAGTTGATATTAGGCTATTTTAGTCCGCTTGCATGGCCTTCCAAAACAGTTCAAAACTGGCATCGCGGTATGTTTTATCTGTCCCCAAGTGCGGGTTATCGATAAAGAATCGGGTTGCTGCTAGATATTGGCCGTGGCAGTTTTCTAGCATCAATTCCACTGGATAATGGGCGATTAGCCCCATCATTTGTCCCTGCTTAATGAGTTCGCTAATAAAGCCTAAGATGCTATTCATCGCTTGATCGCGCACCTTAGCGGCAATCATGGGCGACATTGAATATTGCTGAAAAAACAGTTGTTTGACAGGGTTATCCAGCGACCAATCTATCGCACTTTGCCATAGTTGTAGGGCATTGTGTTTAAGATCGCTGCCCTTATGGGTGTTTAACAGTAAGGCATCGGCAAATTCTTGTTTTATGGTAAGAAACAAAGATTCCATCAAGGCTTCCTTAGAAGGGAAGTGATGGAACAAGGTGCCCGTTGCTACACCTGCTTGTTTCGCAATCGAGGCGGTAGACGTGCCATGAAATCCTTGGCTGACAAAGAGCGCTAAAGCAGTATCGAGAATAGCTTGGCGTTTATCTGTCATGGTTTTAATGGGTTGTGTTGTTGATGGTTTATTCAAGATTTATCCCCCAATGACTAGCGCAAAAATAGCTTCATTAAGATGCGCTGGATAAAAGTGCCGTAGGGCGGGTGAACAAATTTGCCTGTGTTGAATCGGCCACGGCTGAGTACCGTTTTAGCGTGGCTGAAGGTCAAAAAGCCTTCCTTGCCATGGTAATGCCCCATGCCCGACGGGCCTATTCCGCCAAAGGGCGCATCGTCGGCGGCGACATGAAATACGGTTTCATTGATACAAACACCGCCAGAATGGGTCTGCTGGAGGATCTTTTGCTGAGTTGGCTCATCGAAACTCATCACATAAAGCGCTAAGGGTCTGGCTCTGTGGTTGATGTACTGAATCGCTTCATCTAAGGAGTCGTAGCTAATAATCGGTAACAATGGACCAAAGATTTCCTCTTGCATCAATAGCATGTCTTCACTGGTGTGAGTTATCAACTGAGTTGCGAGTTTACGATGTTGGCTATCTATGGCTTCGTCCGTCGCCGAAATAACACGGGCACCTTTTGCTTTAGCGTCTTCGAGCACTGTCATCAAGCGGTCAAACTGACGTGTATTAATGATGCTGCCATAGTCCTTATTGTGATTAATTGCACCGTACATGGATTTAAACTTAGCTTGGTAGGCGGCGATAAAGTCATCCACCTTGGCTTTAGGGCAAAGCACATAATCAGGGGCGACGCAGATTTGTCCGGCATTCAAACACTTACCGTAAATCATTCGTTCTACTGCTATCTCAAGCGGCATATCGGGGGCGATAATCACAGGCGATTTACCACCCAATTCGAGTGTTACAGGGGTGAGGTTATTCGCTGCGGCGCGCATCACATGGCGGCCGACTGTGGTCGAGCCTGTAAAGAGTAAATGATCGAAGGGCAGGGCAGAAAATTGGGCAGCAATGTCCGCCTCACCTTCAACAACCGCCACGTGGGATTCATCGAAGACTTGTGCCAATAACTGTTTGATTACTTGGTTGGTCGCTGGGGTAAATTCTGACATTTTGAGCATGGCATGATTACCCGCGGCAATAGCAGTCACTAGCGGGCCAATTGACAGCATGACGGGGAAATTCCACGGCACGATAATACCGATCACCCCCAAAGGTTGATAATGCACTGTGACTTTGGCGGGTGCGAGTAAGATGCCCGCATGGCGAGCGCTGGGTTTGAGCCATTTTTTGAGATTTTTCAAGCTGTAATTGATGTTGTTGATGACAGGCATAATGTCTGAGATCAGGCTGTCATCAATCGATCTATGGCCGTAGTCTTGGCTTAAGGCTTCGACTAAGGGTGTTTGAAATTGCAGTATGGCCGCCTTCAGTCGAGTTAATTGCTCCACTCGCGTAGCGTAATTAGGATTCGGCGCCGCTAAATAACTGCTGCGTTGGCGTTGGAGCAACTGAGTCAGTGGCGAAGTATTAAGGTGTTCGGTGGCCATATTCATAGTGGTTGCTCCAAGGGAAATGGTAGGCTGAGTCTTATTCAGTACTTTATTTAAGTAATCGTCTCGATTGAGTCTTTTATTAAATCAGCACCGACTGATTAGTCGGTTTATCCTAGCTTGCTTAGTGAGATGGTGCAAGGTATCTGGTGTATTTTTGAGCAAGATCACGGCTTGTTGTGGCGTTAGCTTTTACACTAAATCAAGGGTTGTTACATAAGGAGTATGTATGGCATTGTTAAAGCACGGAATTTCGATTGGTATTGAGCGTTATGGTGATGATGATTTTTTCGTTACCTTTAAAGCTATCGGTACCTTAACTCATCAAGACTACGAAATGATGGTGCCTGTGTTGGAGTCTGCATTAGCTGGGGTGAAAGATCCTGATATCTTTGCCTTGGTAGATGTCACCGAGTTGGAAGGCTTGGAACTACAGGCCGCTTGGGACGATCTCAAACTTGGGGTGAAGCATATTCGTCATTTCGAGAAAATAGCTATCGTCGGTAAGACGACTTTGCAGGAAGTGTTGGCTAAATTGGCAAACTGGTTTACGCCTGCTGAGGTAAGGTTTTTTGTTGATAATGGCGATGCTGTTGCTTGGCTAAGAGACTAAGGTTGTGAGATGAAGTTTGTGGTCTGCCAATGCGCTAAATCGGGCGTTATAGCAGCACAGTAAAGATTCACCCAGCAATCCATTCGCGCCATAGAAGGAGTACAAATTATGCGTACAGGTCAAATACTCTGGCCCACAGATTTTTCGGAAACTGCGGCCCATGCACTGAGTTATGCCATTGAAATGGCTAATCTATACCATGTAGGGCTAAAAATCTTACATGTGGTTGAACAGCCGATCGGTGATGAAAACTTTATGATTCTATCTATTACCCCTGAAGAGCTTGCTAAAAGCATGGAGGAAGCGGCGGCAACTAAAATGCGAGCACTATTGGATGGATTGAATACTGAGCTTCCTATCACTACCTTGATCCGCCGTGGCGATCCTGTCTATCAAATTTTAGAAGAGGCCAACAGTAAAGACATTGGCATGGTAGTAATTGCTAGCCATGGCCGAACTGGGATTTCGCATTTTTTACACACCAATGTCTCAGAAGCGGTGGCGAATGGTGCAACTTGTCCTGTGCTTGTGGTTAAGTAACTGGCTTTGACTCTATAAATCCAAAGGGCGCTTATAGCGTCCTTTCTTTTTGATTGATAAAGAATAATTAATTGAAATGGGTACGCAAGAAGCATAGCAAACTGCTATAAAATAGTGGTATTTTGGCCTTAATAATTAGCTTAATTAAAAACTCAAATGATGGATAAGCTTATGCGTACTCAAGAAGTGTTATGCCCTACGGATTTTTCATCCACTGCGGCCCATGCGTTAAAATATGCGGTTGAAATGGCAAATGTTTATCACGTCGATATTCGGTTGTTGCATGTGACTAGCCCTGCCCGTGGCGCCCATTGTTATGGTATTGCGGTCGATATTCCCGCTACATTGGAAAATGAACTCAAAGCTTTCGTTGATGCAAAAATGCAAAGTTTGCAGCAGGAAATGCAGCAGAACCTTACCGAAGGGCTCAATATTAAGTTAGTCGTGCGCCATGGTGATGCTATTGATGAGATTTTAGCGGAAGCCGTTGATGTAGGCATGGTGGTTATCGCTAGTCATGGGAGCAGCGGTTTAGCTGACTTTTTAAAACCCCACGTTACACAGGATATTGTTAAGTACGCTAAGTGCCCTGTGTTGGTGGTGAAATAACACTATGGGATAAGTTTAGTAGGAATCATTTTTGATCATTTTAGGTTCTGTTAACTTAGTCGACGCCTCGGCTTCATTGTCAAATGACATCAGGCGTCGATACTTTTCCTGCAGAGCCACTAAGCTACCATCTTGGGTAATTTGTTTGAGTCCCGCATTAAAATCATCCCGAATTTGTTCACTGAGAAACGCGAACTTGTATTCTGTAGGTGGGAATATTTGGTGGCAAATCGCCTGTTGTTTTAAGTCTTTCTCAGTGAGTTTGCCCTCAAGATAGGCCTGCTTTAAGTAGTATTTGAAAATATTTTTATCCATCACAACGACATCGGCTCTGCGCTTCATCAGCATATAAACCTGCTGCACTTGCCTCGCTTGTTCTTGGTAGCCGCTATTGGTCTTAACCATGTTGGCAAACTCTTCCCCCAGTAACGATGATGCACGTTGAAAGGCGACGACTTGTTTGTTGTTTAAGTCTTCTATGCTATTGATGTTAAATTGATTACTCTCGAGGCTAATGGCGCAGTTTTGGTAGGTTATCGCAACGTTGGAATAAAAAACGTTGTTAATCATTCCTTCTTTGATGTTGATGATGCCATCGAGTTTACCCTCCCTGAGTTCATGGAAAGTGCGCGCCAGTGGTAAGTAGTGGATAGAAGCAGTATGGCCTTTAACGGCGAGGGCTTGGTTAAGTAATTCGAGTTCGATCCCGCTATTGGTTGCTTGGATGACATAGGGCGGGATAGACAGGCTGACGCCTATCTTAATTTCAGCCGCTTGGCCGAGCTGAGCGCCGCATAGGATGAGTAACCCCATCAATTTATAGCGGTTACGACGAGCCACTGAGCTATTTGGCTTATTTAGTTTATGCGCCATAAGTTACCAACACCTCCGCGGTATACACTTGCAACTGTGTTTGATACTCGCCAAGTCATTCCATGACTTTCTTGAGTAAGTGTAGTGTGTCTGTGAACTCAGCACGGCTTTATTTATCAAATACACATTAACGCTTTAACCTATTACAGGCTCAAAAGGATGAGCCCGGTTCAGTCAGAAAAGCAATTTCTTCCGCCGTAGACTCCCTGCCTAAGATAATATTTCTATGTGGATAGCGGCCAAACCTGTCGATAATCGCTTTATGGCGCAGTTCAAACGCGAGGTTTGTTATCGCAGCTTCGCGATTAAACAGTTTTACTGCTACTTGGTGAATGGCTGCCGATTCGCTGTGCATATAGGGCATAAATAGAAAAGGGACTTGTTTGGATTTTAGTGCTGTGTCGACCCGTTGGGCAACGGCCTCTTGGGCGAGCACTAGGGCTATCGCATCGGCTTCGAATGCGGCAGGCGTATTGCGGTAAATATTACGGGAGAATTGATCGAGCACTATGATCTCAGCTAATCGACCTTGAGGCGTGATTCGCCAATGTGAAAGCTCTCCCCGTTTAGCTTGAAGTAGTACACCTTCGAAGCGCTGTTTGATCTGGGTATCAAATTCAACATCTTTAATCCACCAAAGCTTTGGGTCAATGTCTTCAAACCAAAATGTCAGTATTTGGTCTGCTGTGATTGTCTGGCTCATTTTAGCCTTTCTTCATAGGTGTTGAGTGATATTAGAAATAACAGTTGTTGGGGGAGGATGACAAGTCGTTTTGTTTGATTTAAGTGCAGATTTGTTATCTGATGATCTTGTCGCGAACCGTAAGTATTTAGTATTGGCTATTGCCTTATTGACTGAATATAAAGTAGTTTTGATGATAATTACTTTTGTTTCCAGACAGGTCATCCTATGTCACTTTCAATGCCAGCATCCGAACAGGTTTCAAAGCAAAATAAGGCGTTTCTGCGTAAGTTATATTTGGCGCATTTAATGGATGATGACCGCCATAATCTATTATCACTCAATAAGTTAACCGGAATGCCTCGCCGAACTTTACAGGACGCTATCGCAGCTTTTGAGGATATAGGTATTCGAGTCGAGTTTGTGCAGGAAGGCAGCCGTAACAATTCAGGTTATTACCGCATAGTCACCTGGGGGCCGATCAGCAGCGCTTGGGTCGATACCCATCTAAGCGAAATCGCTGAGCTGATAGGATTTTACGATAAGTCAATTTAAACGCTGTTTGTTACCAAGGATGAATTTGAGAACTCTTCAACTGTTAGGTTTTATTCTTGCCATTGCAGGCGTCATTTTAGGATATATAACGCTAGCATCTATTGACTGTCAAACATCTGAAGCTTCTGCTGGGGCTGCGGGTTTAGGCATGATTTTTATGGTATTACCAACCTTTGGCTGTTCTGCGTTAATGTTGGTACCTTCTTCTTTAACATTATGCAAATCAGAAGTAAGGCTACGTACATATTTTAAAGGGAGTTTTTGGTTGAGTCTGTGGAAATTGAATTTAGTTATTTCTGCTGTATATATCCTTGTTACTCTTTATGTGGGCTGTTTATGGCTACAAATCAGCATTGGTCGCTAACGAGTTAATCATCTTGTTCATAATATGTTCATTTTTTATGCTTAACCTTCAACGCGAGTCTCACCCGAGGATATTGCATTCGTTTGCATAGATATTTGAGCATTTTCTCTTCATTACTCCTTTGCCAATTTTCTGGCCTGACCAGCCTAAACTCCCTATAATCGGCTGCAAATGTCATCACGTTACATAGTGTTCACATCTAAATACCCTACATACTTAAAATAAAAAGGAACCTTGTTCCATGTTAGAAAAACTGTTCAAACTGAAACAAAATCAAACGAGCCTCAAGCAGGAAGCGGTCGCAGGTTTGACAACATTTATGACGATGGCCTACATCATTTTTGTGAACCCAATGATGTTAGCCGATGCAGGCATGGACCATGGTGCTGTATTTGTGGCGACCTGTTTGGCGGCGGCTGTCGGCTGTTTGGTTATGGGGTTGATGGCGAATTATCCCATTGCGCTTGCTCCAGGTATGGGACTTAATGCCTTTTTTACCTACACAGTCGTGGGTGAAATGGGTTACAGCTGGGAGACTGCGTTAGGCGCGGTATTCCTGTCGGGAATTTGCTTTTTAATCTTGTCCTTAGTGCGTATTCGAGAATGGATTGTAAATAGTATTCCCATGTCGTTACGTATCGGTATTGCTGCAGGTATTGGTTTGTTTCTTGCCCTGATTGGCCTTAAGAGCGCCGGTATTGTGGTGGCAAGTCCTGCTACGCTAGTGACGCTGGGCGATATCACGGCATTTCCGGCGGTTATGGCTGTGCTGGGCTTTTTCCTCATTATTGCTATGGTGCAGCGGGGAATGAAGTCGGCGGTGATTGCCAGCATTCTGATTATCACTGGCCTAGGACTAGTGTTTGGTGATGTGCAGTATCAGGGCATTGTATCAATGCCACCTTCAATCGCACCTACATTTATGAAGATGGATTTATCCCAAGTATTTGAAGTAACTATGTTATCAGTCGTTTTTGCCTTCTTATTTGTGGATCTCTTCGATACCTCTGGCACCTTAGTGGCGGTTGCACAGCGCGGTGGTTTTCTCGATGATAAAGGCCGTTTACCACGCCTGAATCGTGCCTTAACCGCTGACAGTTTAGCAACGATTGCGGGGGCGGCTTTTGGCACTTCCACCACGACAAGTTATATCGAAAGTACTGCGGGTGTGAGCGCAGGTGGCCGTACTGGTTTAACGGCCGTTGTGGTGGGATTACTCTTCATTGCTGCGTTATTTTTATCGCCATTGGCGGGGATGATCCCGGCTTATGCGACTGCGGGCACACTGTTTTATGTAGCGATTTTGATGATGTCGGGACTGGTGCATGTCGAATGGGAAGATTTGACTGAAGCCGCGCCTGTGGTGGTTGTGTGTATATTAATGCCGCTAACGTTTTCTATCGCGACGGGCATTGCCTTTGGGATCATCTCATATGCAGCAATCAAATTACTCACAGGTCGCTTTAGCGATCTTAATGTGGGCATTTTAGTATTAGCCGCATTGTTTGTAGCTAAGTTTGTCTATGGTTGATGCTGTCGATTAATTCACCTGTACAGTAAAAACTCGCAGCGTAGATTGTTTACATTTTTTTGAGGGCCATCTAATCGATGGCCCTTTTTAATGCGCGATTCTAAGCAAAAACGAAAATTTATCTCGAGTTAATAACTCCTTGCTACCAATTACTCAGCGGATTAGGTATAAGGATTGTTCGGTTATTTTGTTACAAATGAATAATGAACTTAAGTGAGATTGCGTATCGCCGCGTGGTAGTGAAGTTAGGGACGAGTGTGCTTACCTCTGGCAGTAAACAGCTAGATAAAGCCCACATGGTTGAGCTTGCTCGTCAAATGGCCGCACTGATGAAGTCAGGGGTCGAAGTCGTATTATGCACCTCAGGGGCAATTGCCGCTGGGCGTGAACATCTCCAATACCCGACGCTGCCCGACACTATGGCCAATAAGCAATTGTTAGCCGCTGTCGGGCAAAGTCAGTTGATCCTCGCTTGGGCACAACTCTTTAGTATTTATGGGCTGCACGTGGGCCAATTGCTGCTGACCCGTGCCGACTTGCAGGATAGGGAGCGTTACCTTAACGCCCGCGACACGCTTAATGCCTTGTTGGCGAATAATATTGTGCCGATCATCAATGAAAACGATGCCGTTGCCACCAATGAGATCAAAGTGGGCGATAACGACAATTTATCGGCGCGCGCAGCACTCTTATGCGATGCTGACTTATTGATTTTATTGACGGATCAAAAGGGCTTATTCGATGCTGATCCGCGCACTAACCCGAACGCTAAGTTGATTTCACAGGTGGTGAAGATTGACGATAGTCTGCGTATGTTGGCGGGCGGTTCTGTATCGGGTTTAGGCACGGGTGGTATGTCGACTAAATTGGAAGCGGCGGATATTGCTCGCCGTGCTGGCATCGAAGTGGTTATCGCCTCTGGCCATCACCCTGATGTGATCAAAAAAGTGGTCGCCAAAGAGTCAGTCGGTACTCACTTTAGTGCCATCGAAAACCCGCTCGAAAGCCGCAAACAGTGGATTCTAGCGGGACCTGCGACTCAAGGTTCTTTAGTGCTTGATGCGGGCGCGGTCAAAGCCGTGACTGACAAGGGCCGCAGTCTATTGTCTAAAGGTATCGTAGGCGTTAAAGGTCAGTTTGAACGTGGTGCGACGCTACAATTAGTTGATCAACAAGGTAAAGTGATTGCTAAAGGGATGACACGATACTGTGGCCAAGCCCTGAGTTTGATTGCAGGTAAGCATTCCGACGAGATCGAGTCTGTACTCGGTTACGATTATGGTGACGCAATAGTGCACCGCAACGACATGGTTGTCTTATAAGCGAGGTCTGTTTTGAGTCAAATGAATCAAGATCAGTATTTACAGCAACTTGGCCAAAATGCCAAACAGGCCAGTTATGCTTTAGCCAACTTAACGGCGAGCCAAAAGGCTGACTTACTCGAAGCTATTGCCGATGCGCTGACGGCAAACTCCGCCGCCATTTTAGCCGCTAATGCTAAAGACGTTGCCGCCGCTAAGAACGATGGATTAACTGAGGCGATGATCGACAGACTGTTGCTCGATGATGCGCGTTTAGCGGGCATTATCGGTGATATCAGCGATGTGATCCGCCTTGCTGATTCCGTGGGCGAAGAGTTTGGCAGCAAGTTATTAGATAACGGTTTAAGGCTGACTCGCCGCCGCGTACCGCTGGGCGTGATTGGGGTTATCTACGAGGCGCGCCCGAATGTGACTGTCGATATCGCGGTACTCGCCCTTAAAACGGGTAATGCGGTGATCCTCCGTGGCGGTAAAGAAACCCTTGAATCGAATAAGCTTATCAGCGAAGTGATCCGCGGCGCGATTGTCGCCCAAGGTTTGCCCATAGATGCGGTGCAATTTATTGATTCTTCAGACAGAGCCCTAGTGACAGGTTTACTTAAGCTCGATCAATATGTCGACATGATAGTGCCGCGCGGCGGTCAAGCATTGCAGCGCTTATGTGCTGAGCAAGCGACCATTCCGGTGATCTTAGGTGGCATAGGTATTTGCCACTTGTATGTCGATAAAAATGCCGACCTTGAGCGTGCCTTAGGCGTAATCGCTAATGCCAAAGTGCAGCGTCCAACTGTGTGCAATGCTCTTGATACCTTGCTGGTGGATGAGCGCGTGGCTAGCAGCTTTGTACCGCAAATTGCCGAATATCTGCATCGTCTAGGCGTGCGTTTTTCAGTTTGTGACACAAGTTTTAGTCTGCTGGATGGTTTAGGGTTCGATGTGACGCTTGCTAAGTCTGAGGATTTTGGTATTGAATGGCTGTCATTAACCTTAGGTATTAAAGTCGTGAGCGATATCGATGCCGCCGTTAGTCATATTCGCCAGTATTCTAGCGGCCATTCGGAAGCCATTTTGACCGATGATATTCATGCAGCGGCGCACTTTATGAATGAAGTGAACTCAGCCGCCGTGTATGTGAATGCCAGTACTCGTTTTACCGATGGCGGTCAGTTTGGTCTTGGCGCTGAAGTGGCTGTGAGCACCCAAAAACTGCACGCCCGCGGTCCAATGGGGCTTGAGGCATTAACCACATATAAGTGGTTAGCTTGGGGTGATTACACTAGTCGTGTTTAGCGGTAAATACCGATAAACCCAAAGCCGTTAACCTACTACGTTGACGGCTTTTTTGTTTGCGGTATCCAACTGAATAGCGACATTAATGTGTTTGGCTAACAAGTTTAGCTGCTTATGGTGAGCGGGGTATAAGTAACAAGTAACCAGATACAGAAAAATATCGTCGACATAACGACAGTGAATTTACGAAAGGCCTTGATGTATTCCAAGGTATAAATAAAGTACTTTTCTTGTACTCTGCGAGTGAGTAAAACCGAAGGTAGCATAAAACTGCAATAGAGCATGACTACCATAGTGGTAAAACTGTTTCCCCAGAAATGCTCATAAATAAATAAGGCGATGCAGAGTAGCATGGCGCACCAACTGATAGGGCTGATGCTATTTTCTGGATTCCATTGGGTTGATTTTTCCATCTGACTATCCTTAGTCGATTTGTACCTCAGTACAATTTATAGACGGATATCACGGCTTTATCAAACGCTTTCCACTGTTAGACTCAGTACGCTGGCCAGTTTGTTGCCGTTTGAGCCTTGTTCACCATTTATCTAACATGAGTGCGTACAACTTAAAGTGGAGTGAATTACTTACTTAACGTCGAATGACTTGTGCTTAATGTGGTCGAGATCGCTTAAAGTGTCTTGATATCGGCAAATTCGCCTTTGCAAAGCTGAGCTAAGTCTGTGGCCGCTAAGCTTATCTCTAAACCGCGTCTGCCCGCGCTGACATAAATCCTGTCGAAGCCTTGAGCGCTGGCATCAATCAAGGTTGGCAATTGTTTCTTTTGCGCTAAGGGACTAATACCGCCAACCAGATAGCCTGAGGATTTTTGTGCTAGGTCGGCATCGGCCATTTGTAGTTTCTTTTGTCTTAAGCATTTAGCTACGGCTTTTAGATTAAGCTGATGATCGACGGGCACGAGCGCAACGGCAATCGGCGCATGGGCTTTGTCGATGGCAACTAAAAGGGTTTTAAATACTTGCGCTGGTTCAAGCCCTAAGGTGTTAGCGGCTTCTTCGCCGTAGGCGGCGCAGTGTGGATCGTGGCTGTACTCTAAGATATCAAACGCGATCTTGGCTTTTTTCGCCAATCGGACGGCCGGGGTCATTTTATACTCCTTCACAAAATGGGAGATATTAGCGCTTAATCTTGGCTTAAAATGTTAGCCAGCTCTTTTAATTGGCTCATTGCCGTGAGCTAACATTATTTAAGGCTGCTACTCAACGATTATTCCGCTAGCTTTGTGCTTATCTTGTTTTTACGCTCTAAATAACGGGGCAGAAGTTGCTGCAACATCATCCCCGATAAAATAAAGGCTAGGCCGAGATAGGTTGCCATCGCAATCGTTTCTTGCAAAATCCACGCAATAAAACCAATCGACATCACAGGGGATAAAAACACCATAGTGCTGATGTTCGCGGTGCGAGTGGCGGTTTTCAGCGCCATTAACCAGAGCACGAAGGTAATGCCCATCTCAAATAAGCCCACATACATACCTGCAAATATCGCCTTAATACTAAAACTGGGCAGGGTATCTGTCAGCACTAAGGTGACGGCAACAAAAGGTAAGCCGATAAGAAAACTCAATAATAAACTCACCACAGGATCGCCTTGATCTTTAGTGTTGACGATCCAATATAGGCACCAGAGTAAGGTGCTGGTGAGAGCAAGGCCGATACCGAGCGGGCTATCAAAACTAAAGCCGCTGATATCGCCGCCGGTGGCAATAATAAACACACCAGTGTAGGCAATCAGCGCCGCTGCAATGTCGCTTTTACGCAAATGTTGCTTTAACAAAGGCGCGGCCAGTAACGGCAGTAATACCGCCCAAGTGTAATTAAGTGACAAAGCTTGCTGCGCTGGCAGTAAGGAATACGCTTTAAATAACACGACATAGTAAAGGAAGGGATTGATGAGTCCAGTCACCAGATAAAACATGGGGCGGCGTAAAAACTGTTGCTTGAGTAAGGAAAGCTTTTTTTGCCAAGCAAGGATTCCGGCAAGGGCAATAATCGAAGTGAGTACGGCAACAAACACCAGTTGCAGCGGTGTGTAGTAACTCAAGGCAATCTTAAAGGCCGTGGCCACTGTAGACCAGAGAAAGACCGCCGCCATGCCATACACGTACGCTAAATTCGAAGACTTCACTCTGCTACCTTACTAGGATAAACATCCGCCAAATGTGGGCAGATTGAATAACAGCTTTGGTTGATAAGCAAGACTATTTTATGTGATTGGATATTTTATCCCGCTGTAGATGCGAGAAAGATAAATCAGAAAATTTTTTTGTTCGCCCTTGTAATTAAATTCCCTGTCCCAATATAGGTATCAAGGCAGAGAAGGTGGCCAACGATGGACTTGATATTTAAACCGTCTAGCCCCATATCAAAACCAACTAAACAAATTTAGATTGAATGAAATTTTTCGGAGGACCTCATGGGTAAAATTATTGGTATCGACTTAGGCACAACAAACTCTTGTGTAGCTGTCCTCGATGGTGGCAAAGCACGTGTGTTAGAAAACGCTGAAGGCGATCGCACAACCCCGTCAATCATCGCTTATACAGATGATGAAACCATTGTCGGTTCGCCAGCAAAACGTCAAGCTGTGACTAACCCGACTAACACATTCTTCGCGATTAAGCGTTTGATTGGTCGTCGCTTTAAAGATGACGAAGTCCAACGTGACGTGAACATCATGCCATTCAAAATCATTGCAGCCGACAACGGTGATGCATGGGTTGAATCGCGTGGCAACAAGATGGCTCCACCACAAGTTTCTGCAGAAATCTTGAAAAAGATGAAAAAAACCGCAGAAGACTTTTTAGGTGAAGAAGTAACAGAAGCGGTTATTACTGTTCCTGCTTACTTTAACGATTCACAACGTCAAGCGACTAAAGATGCGGGTCGTATCGCAGGTCTTGATGTTAAACGTATTATCAACGAACCAACGGCTGCAGCATTAGCCTACGGTATCGATAAGAAACAAGGCGACAACATTGTTGCAGTATACGATTTAGGTGGTGGTACATTCGATATCTCTATCATCGAAATCGACAGCAACGATGGCGACCAAACATTTGAAGTGTTGGCAACCAACGGTGACACCCACTTAGGTGGTGAAGACTTTGACAACCGTTTGATCAACTACTTAGCTGACGAATTCAAGAAAGAGCAAGGCTTAGATCTGCGTAAAGATCCATTAGCAATGCAACGTCTGAAAGAGGCAGCAGAAAAAGCGAAAATTGAACTTTCAAGCACCAACCACACTGAAGTGAACCTGCCATACATCACGGCAGACGCAACAGGTCCTAAGCATTTAGTGATTAAAATCACTCGTGCTAAATTGGAATCACTGGTTGAAGACTTGATTATCCGTACATTAGAGCCACTAAAAGTTGCCCTGGCTGATGCAGATTTATCTGTAACAGACATCAACGAAGTGATTCTAGTGGGTGGTCAAACACGTATGCCTAAGGTTCAAGAAGCAGTGACAAACTTCTTCGGCAAAGAACCTCGTAAAGACGTGAACCCAGACGAAGCGGTAGCCGTAGGTGCTGCAATTCAAGCGGGCGTTCTGTCAGGCGACGTGAAAGACGTATTACTGTTAGACGTAACACCACTGTCTCTGGGTATCGAAACCATGGGCAGCGTGATGACTAAGTTGATTGAAAAGAACACCACTATTCCTACTAAGGCGCAGCAAGTGTTCTCAACAGCCGATGACAACCAAAACGCAGTGACGATTCACGTACTGCAAGGTGAGCGTAAGCAAGCGAGCGCGAACAAGTCATTAGGCCAGTTCAACTTAGACGGTATTGAGCCAGCTCCACGTGGCCAGCCACAAATTGAAGTGATGTTCGACATCGATGCCGACGGTATTCTGCATGTGTCTGCGACAGACAAGAAAACCGGCAAGAAACAAAACATTACCATCAAAGCTTCTTCTGGCTTAAGCGAAGAAGAAGTGGCGCAAATGGTACGTGATGCCGAAGCTCACGCAGATGAAGACAAGAAGTTTGAAGAGTTAGTGCAAGCACGCAACCAAGCTGACGGCTTAGTCCACGCGACTAAGAAACAAGTGGAAGAAGCGGGTGATGCATTGCCAAGCGAAGATAAAGAGAAAATCCAAGCTGCTATGGCCGCTGTTGACACTGCCAGCAAAGGCAATGACAAAGAAGCCATTGAAAAGGCAACTCAAAACTTGATCGAAGCATCTGCTAAGCTGATGGAAATCGCTCAAGCTAAGTCTCAAGCTCAAGGCGGCGACAATGCCGACGCGGGCAAACAGGCTAACGCTGCTGCCGATGACGTTGTCGATGCTGAATTCGAAGAAGTGAAAGACGACAAGAAATAATGACTTGTTTTCAATCAAATAGATTGATTTCAAAGCGTTAATTTCTAGGCGGGCGTTACGGGGCAACCCTAACGCCCGTTTGTTCAACACCAGCTGAGAAGCATGAGATTATGTCAAAGCGAGATTATTACGAAGTATTAGGTGTCAGTCGTGACACCAGCGAACGTGAAATTAAAAAGGCCTACAAACGTCTGGCCATGAAATTTCACCCAGATCGCAACCCAGGCGACAAAACCGCAGAAGCTAACTTTAAAGAAATTAAAGAAGCCTACGAGATCCTAACCGACGCCGACAAAAAAGCGGCCTATGACCAATTTGGTCATGCGGGTGTGGATCCTAATCGCGGTGGCGGTGGTTACGGTGGTGGTCAAGGCGATTTCGGTGATATTTTCGGTGATGTCTTTGGCGATATTTTCGGCGGTGGACGTCGTGGTGGCGGTCAACGCCAAGCGGCCCGCGGCTCAGATTTACGTTACAACCTAGAATTATCACTGGAAGAAGCCGTTAAAGGCTTAACCAAAGAACTGCGTATCCCAACACTGGCGACTTGCGATCTATGTGAAGGCAGCGGCGCTAAAAAAGGCACCTCTGCAACCACTTGTGGCACCTGTCATGGTCAAGGCCAAGTCCAAATGCGCCAAGGTTTCTTTGCGGTGCAACAGCCTTGTCCAACCTGTCATGGCCGCGGCAAGATCATCAAAGATCCTTGCACTAAGTGTCATGGCGATGGCCGTGTTGAAAAGAGCAAAACCTTATCAGTTAAAATCCCAGCTGGCGTCGATACGGGCGACCGTATTCGTTTAGCGGGTGAAGGCGAAGCGGGTGAGTTTGGTGCGCCTCCAGGGGATTTATACGTTCAGGTCAGCGTGCGTGAGCATGCGATTTTCGTCCGTGATGGCAACAACCTTTACTGCGAAGTGCCGATATCCTTCAGTAAAGCGGCCCTAGGCGGTGAGATTGAAGTGCCAACACTGGATGGTAAAGTCAGCCTGAAGATCCCAGCCGAAACGCAAACGGGCCGTATGTTCCGTTTACGTGGCAAAGGCGTCAAGTCGGTTCGCAGCCATGCGGTAGGCGACTTGCTCTGCAAAGTGGTTATGGAAACCCCAGTTAACTTAAATGATCGTCAAAAAGAACTGTTACGCGAATTTGAAGCAACCTTAACAGGTGAGTCGAAAAAACACAGCCCAAAGGCTGAGGGCTTTTTCGATGGCGTGAAAAAGTTCTTTCAAGATCTGAATAGCTAACTTGGTCTAGTGGCGCAGCGGTTAGCTGCGCACTAGAAGAAAAAAGCCCTGCAATGGTTAACCTTGCAGGGCTTTTTTATATTCGGATTTATGCCCAAATATTAAAGTGTTTGAAGTTGGAGCAACCTGCGGTGGTGTTTCACCAATTAGCTGCTTAATTGTCCTGTGTCGTACTTCGGAGTTGAATTCGGAATCAAGCAGTTGCTATAAAACAAAATGACTATGACCGTAAATAGCGTTACTATAATGAAAAGTAACACTTAATATGCACCGTAACTGCTAATGAGAGAGTAACTATGGATTCAATAACTGGAGAATATGGACAAATCAGAAAACCCTTAATTTACTATAAGGGAAATCTCGTAGCATTGAATATATCTGAAGAGTCTGAGTCATATTTTGGCGGTAACTTACCATTAATATCTAACTTTCCCGAGACAGCAAAGTTACATCTTTTGTTTACATTAAACAGAGATATATTAGATTTATTCGACAACATCCAGTTTTCTAGCATAGCATTAATTTATCCCTTTATGCATGATGGTGGTTCAATCAAATATCAAATAAGATGTGACGGAAGTATCAAGATACAATCAGTCCATCCCCGAGAAGCTGAAAATGATTGGCCCTATGAAAATTACCCAACTTCCTTTTTAAAAGTGAAATTTGCACACGAACAAATCCTAAAAATGGATTTTAATGATTTCAAAAATCTACTTCCACAAGGCCAATTCACTAACAATAGTGAAGAAATAATAATAGTCATTCCTCCTCAAGCTGGTTATGAAGTTTCTCTTTGGGGCGATGATGGTGATGCAGAAAATGTTTTATGTGTTTTTAGAATCTGCCCTAAAACTGGTAATGTATATGCAGACAATCAATGTAGCTAACAAGAGCAGACCACGGACTTGCAAACCTATTAATTTAATTGTCCACTAAATAATAAAACTTGTACCAAATTTAAATATAACCACTACTCCCTTCATGATAACGCCCAGAAGATCAGACGGGCATCCACAGTAATTGCGTGGTAGTTAATCTCCAGCTTTGCTTAAGCATTGAATAAGGAGGTTTGTATGCCGTGCCATTGAAATGATTGGACAGGCAGGAAATGTTATTGAGACACTCATTATTAAATTTTAGAAAGATGGAGTGTTAGTTCTTTTTTTAAATACGAATAAGTAACACTGAAACTTCAGGAGTTCATATTCCCTGCGAAGTTGTCTAAATACGGATTAAAAATGCTGTGGCGACATCATGGATGATGGCGCAGGCTCGGGGACACATGGATGTGCCATTGGATGTGCCATCTAAGCCGTTAGGCTATTTTTGTTGGAGTATGAGACTACTAACTAATGCATGTAACTTCGCTAGGGTGAGTGCTGCGTAGCAGCGTTTCGAACGAGAGCCTGGGATGGCGAACTGGCAGTTAGACATGGACGTTGTTCGCCGCGGGATTTCCAAAAGGGGAACAGGCGCTTTTTCCCTTTTGGTAGGGTGTGGGGTGAAGCCCCACGACTTTGATGTAGATTTTGATTTAAAAATCCAAACGAAGTTTGGAAATGGGGTATGCGTGAGCCATCAATTATAATCAATGGCTCCTTTGAGATGTGTACTGGCTTAATCCATCATTTTGGCGTCACATTCCGGTACGCTTATCGCAGGTATCAACGTTCTGAGGAGTACAAAACGTAACAGGTGTGTAGATTGTTTCTTCATACTTTTGTTTTGTGACAATTTTATAAAGCGTCAAAATTGCCTGTCTTCCCATTTCATATGGATTTTGACCCACATTGACATGAGCAAGACCATCTTTCAGCATCGTTAACTGCTCTGGAGATGTATCGGTAATAATAATGACGATTTCTTTGTTATTAATTTTTTCTTGGTATGGAGCAATCATTTCACGATAGAGCGCATCATTATTTTGCGCCCAACCACCCACTGCGATAAAAGAGTCTGCTTTCACAGGCTTACCTTTCATTACGGACTCCATTTGTTTAACGGCTTGACTAAGCTGATCAAAGTTAAACAAAGGTTCTCTAACTTCTGTCCAGCCTAAATCGCCATCGAGTAATTCGCCAGGAGGAGCATCGTATTTTTTTCCTGATAAGGCGGAGCGTACACCCATAAGTCTTAAATTCAGATTGGGAGAATCTGGCCGCCCAGAATGCATTATTAACGTTCCGCCATTTGGCCGTAGTTTTTTTAACTGTTCACCCAATGACTTACCCAGTTCAAAATTGTCTGTGCCTATATAAGCTAGGCGTAAATTCTTAGGTTCTTCTTTGATAGAAGCATCAAAATCAGAGTCATAGGTAACAACCGGAATTCCGGCTTCTTTGGCTCTTTTTAGGCTATTTTCAACGAGGTATTTAGATTGTGTAACAGCGACAGCGATACCATCGATACCTTCATCAATCAGTTGATTTATTACCTGATCTTGCAATCTAACACTGCTAATTTCAGGTCCTCGATATACACATTCTACGCCTTCTATTTGTGCAGCATCTATACAGCCCGTTTTGCTTTGATCAAAAAAAACACTATAAAATTTTGGCACTACGGCAAATTTCAGTTCTTTTCCATAGACTGATGTTATTAGTAATTGGCTTAATGCAATGAACAACAAAAATAATCTGATCACACTTCCTCCTAAAAAATAATCAGACAGCAACTTAACGCTTTACAATCGAATGTAGCAAAGGAATAGATTTAAAGATATGAGATACATCCGTGTTATTGAACATTATTGTTCAGAATCAGTAGTTCACAATACAATGGCGAACAGGCAGTTAGACATGAGCGTTGTTTGGCAATTGAGATCCGAGAAGGGTGTAATGATCAGCCCTCCTTGGTCGATTCTCTAATAAAAATCAGGGGCGAAGCACCACGACTTTGATCCAAACGAAGTTTGGAGATGGGGTATGCGTGAGCCATCAATGATGATCAATGGCTCTTTTGAGAGGTTACTCTTCAGTATCAGTAAATGCGGCTTCGACTTTCTCTAACTCTTGCTCGGTTTTAAGCTGAAACGCTTGCTGCTTTTTAAGCTTGGCTTCTTCTTCAAGTGCAGCTTCTCTTTGTTTAAATTCGTGTCTCTCTGGTTTAGTCAGAAACTTAAACGCGAGCTTGTTGCCTAGCACGTAGGCGACCACGTCTTCACCTTTTGTGCGGCGTTCATCGACGCGTTGTGAAAAACGGGCGTTATCGCGGGCTTTACGTTCTTCGGCATTTAACTTACTCATAATCTTTTCTCCTCATTTAGTTAATCACGGTAGTGTTCCACTACGTTCAGTTAAACAAATGAGTTGTGTTGCACATTCATAAAGCTGATTGGGCGGGATTCTACCATAAGCGCTCACGAAAGCTGTGGGATTAAAATCTACCATCCCATCACCTGCGTTAACTTTGCGCACATAAGAAAGATGCGGCTGGAGTCTCTTTTAAGATAAACCACGAACACCGAAGCGACAGTAATTCACCTATTCCTGCGAACTGGCCGTTAGACATGGACCTTGTTGGCAGGGGAGATCCAAGAGGGGATTGCAGTTGATTCTCTTTAGGTCGGCTATTGATTTGACCTTTGGTTTAGAAATTCAATCGAAGTTTCAAACTAGACTTTCTTAGTGGCGTAACGCAAATGCCGTAACTGTATCGTTGCAAACCGTACCGTTGTAATGAGTAGCGTTGCAAACTGTACCAAGGCTTGGGTAAAAGCCGAAACAACATTGGTATTCAAAGGCAACTCTCAGTAAACTTTCGCTCCCATGTTTTGATCCGGTGCTGTGATGTCCTTTCCTGAGCTTTCTTCTTCCCCTGAGTCGTTAACTTTTGCTGAGCTTGGCTTAAATTCGACGTTACTTAAGGCCTTGCCTGCAAGTCTTAAACATCCGACAAAGGTGCAGCAACTCACGATTCCGGCCATTCTTGCAGGACGGGATTTGTTAGCCTTAGCACAAACCGGTAGCGGAAAAACCTTAGCCTTTGGTTTGCCACTCCTACAACAAATTTTGTTGCAACAGCAAACACAGTTGCAGAGCACTAAGTCTGTACAGCCTCCAAATGCACTGGCGTTAGTGCTGGTGCCTACACGGGAATTAGCGCTGCAAGTGACTGAGGCGCTGCAAACAGTGGCGAGCCAGTTATCGACTTCGTTGAACATTCAGCTTCTGTGTGGCGGGGTCGCGCTGGAAGACCAATTAGCCGAACTTGCAGCCAAGCCGCGGGTATTAGTGGCAACCCCTGGGCGTTTACTGGATTTATGCAAACAGTCCCACATCAGCCTCGATTCGATAAAACATCTTGTGCTGGATGAAGCTGACCGCCTGTTAGAAATGGGGTTTTGGCCTGATGTGCAAAAGCTGATGGCGTTTATGCCTAAGCTTAAGCAAACCTTGTTGTTTTCTGCCACCTTGCCCGAGGCTTTGGATGCATTGGCGGGCAAGCTACTGGCGAATGAGCCGCTCCGGGTCGAAGCCCACAAGGTGAATTCAGTGGCTGGTGAAATCGAAGAGCAGCTCTATTTAGTCAACAAGGGCAGCAAAGCACAAGCATTGATTGCGCTGTTAAAACAATATCAATGGCCGCAGGTGTTGGTGTTTATCAGCGCCCGCGATGATGCCGATGCCGTCGCTAAACGACTCGCCAAAGCGGGGATGAAAGTCGCTGCGCTGCACGGTGAAAAAGAGCAAACCGTTCGCAGCCAAACCTTGGCCGACTTTAAAGCCAATCGGATCCAAGTATTAGTGGCGACAGATTTGATGGCGCGCGGTATTCATGTTGATGCCTTGCCTGTCGTCATCAATTTGGATTTGCCCATGAGTGCGCCTGTGTACGTGCACCGTATTGGCCGCACCGCGCGCGCTGGCGAAAAAGGGCTGGCGATTTCCCTCGTGTGCCACGGTGAAATGGCAACTTTAACGGCGATCCGCAGTTTAACTGCGCGGGAGTTACCGCTGGCATTATTGGCTGACTTTCCGGTAACGGATAAGCCGAGTGAAAAAATCACTGATGGCGCCACTGAGATCCAAGTTGAGCGTAAGCGACCACCACGGGATAAACAGGCGAATCGCCGTAGCATCAATAAGCACAGCGCCAAAGAGTTTAAAGGTAAGCGCTGAGTTTGAAGCTATTCATAGCGTTCAAGCTTGGCGTGCCTCAATCACTAAACTGATAACAGAATAAAGCGCATTGGCCGCTGTTATCACTTTCGCTCTGGGTGTAACTTAGTGACTTATTTACATTAAGGAGCTAAGTCATGGGATCGACATTGGCGTTAAGCAAAGCACTTCATAAAGTGGTGAATAACGGTTTAACGACTGAGCACTTTGTTCTTAGGCCATTCCAGCGAGCGGATCTTGAGGCTTTTACCGCCTATCGAGCCGACCCTAAGGTCGCCAAATATCAAAGCTGGACGGATTACCGCTATAGCGATGCACTCGCGTTGTTCGAGAAGATGGATTATGCACAATTTGGTGCGGTTGATACTTGGTTTCAGCTTGCGATTATCAGTGGCGCGTCGGGAACTACACCAACCCAATTAGTTGGCGATCTGGCGCTGCACTTTATTGATGAGCAGCAGGTGGAAATTGGCTTTACGATTGCGCCTGAACATCAAGGTAAACATGTTGCTTTTGAGGCCGTCAGCGCATTGCTGGATTACCTCTTTATTGAATTGCATAAGCATAGAGTTATTGCCATCACCGATGCACAAAATCTTGCCTGCTGTCGCTTACTCGAAAAACTCCGCTTTAGGCGCGAAGCCCATTATGTGAAAAACATCTTCTTTAAAGGCGCGTGGGGCGATGAGTTCGTCTATGCCTTGTTAAAGGAAGAGTATTAATTCCTTTTAGGTGCAAAGTATCGCTAACGCGCGCCGCCAGTGTTTCTCTATTTGGCTTATCTTGTCTATCTCAGTAAAATCTTTCCATTAGTTGAGTCCCTGTTGGCTCAAAGATCTTCACGCCCGTCATGGGATTTAAGGAGTGCCACATGAAATCAATGCGTTTAGGCTTAGTGGGGATGGCGGTCGCGCTCGGATTATCGGCCTGTGCGACCACGCAATCGCCAACGGGGCGAGGGCAGACCTTGTTGTATTCAGCGGCGCAAATGCAGCAGATGGGCGATTCCTCCTTCGAGGAAATGAAAAAACAGCAAAAAGTGAGTAGTGATAAAAAGCTGACGCAATACGTCAATTGTGTCGCTAATCGTATTACTGCAGTGCTGCCGGACCAAACCCAGCGCTGGGATGTGGTTTTGTTTGACTCTGAACAAGTTAACGCTTTTGCTCTGCCGGGTGGGCATATTGGGGTTTATACCGGATTGCTTAAGGTCGCTAAGGGACCTGATCAGCTTGCTACTGTGCTCGGTCACGAAGTCGCGCATGTGTTGGCGCAACATGGTAACGAGCAGGTTTCCCGTGGACAGTTAACGGGCGTTGGAATGCAGATTGCCGATGCAGCGCTAGGGGCGAGTGGTGTGTCGAATCGCGACTTATATATGTCGGCATTGGGACTCGGTGCTCAGGTAGGGGTTATTCTGCCCTTTGGCCGCGCACAAGAGAGCGAAGCCGATATTATGGGCGTAGAGCTAATGGCTCGAGCGGGTTTCAATCCGGCTCAGAGTGTTGAGTTATGGCAAAATATGTCGAAGGTGGGCGGTAGCCAAGGGCCGGAGTTATTATCGACCCATCCATCGAACAGTAATCGCATTGCTCAGCTACAACAATTGCAAGCACAGATGCAGCCACTTTATGCCAGTGCTAAAGCGCAGGTGAAGAATCAATGTGTGGCGCCGAAATAAGCTGAAGTCTATTTAAGATCTAAGTGCCCGTTTGGTGAGTGTTCGCTGTCGTTTGTGGAGAGATATGTGTCCTTAACCTATTTATGCTTTTGGATAAATACGCAATAAGTGTGTAAAAAAGCCTCCTTAGTTAAATAAGCAGTCAGTTTATCAGCATAGCTCGCTGAACTATGGTAAACTGGCGCGCAAAATTCCACTGATAATTGAGAGTCGTTAATTATGTCTGATAAATTCAGTACTGTTGAACAGCAAGCAAGCTACGGTGTAGGCCGTCAAATGGGTGAGCAACTGGCCGCCAATTCTTTTGATGGCGTGGATATTCCAGCCGTTCAAGCGGGTTTAGCCGATGCGTTTGCCGGTTTAGAAAGTGCTGTGTCTATGCAAGATCTGCAAGTTGCTTTCACTGAAATTAGCGGTCGTATTCAAGCTGCTCAAGAGCAAGCTGCTGCTGCTGCGTCTGCTGAAGGCGATGCCTTCTTAGCTGAAAATGCTAAGCGTGATGGCGTGACTGTGACTGACTCTGGTCTGCAGTTCGAAGTATTAGTCCAAGGTGACGGTGCTACTCCAACTTACGAAGATACTGTTCGTACTCACTACCATGGTTCTTTCATCAATGGTGATGTGTTCGACAGCTCTGTAGTTCGTGGCCAACCTGCTGAGTTCCCAGTTTCTGGCGTTATCGCTGGCTGGACTGAAGCACTGCAACTGATGCCAGTAGGCACTAAGTTGAAATTATTTGTGCCACATCACTTAGCTTACGGTGAGCGCGGCGCGGGGGCATCGATTCCTCCTTATTCAACTTTGGTATTCGAAGTTGAATTATTAGATATCATCTAATATTGAAAAACGCCTAAGCCTGTCTTAGGCGTTTTCTTATGGAATACAAAGAAAGATTGAGGAGATTGAAATGAGTGGACAAGTGAGAGTGGCAATCGTCGGTGCCGGTGGTCGTATGGGACGCACTCTTATTGAAGCGGCCTACAATCACGACCATATTTTACTGGGTGCTGCCATTGAGCGTGCAGGCTCAAGTTTAGTGGGTGTGGATGCGGGTGAGTTAGCTGGTGTGGGTAAATTAAACGTCATGATCATGGATTCGCTCGATTATGCGACCGATGATTTTGATGTGTTGATCGATTTCACCGCGCCAGACGCCAGTATTGTCCATTTAGATTGGTGTGTTCGCCATAAGAAAGCCATGGTGATTGGCACAACGGGTTTCAATCATGCTCAAAAAGAACAGATCAATGCCTTTGCCGAGCAAACACCGGTCGTGATGGCGCCGAATATGTCTGTGGGTGTCAATTTGATGTGGAAATTACTCGAACTGGCTGCCGAAGTCATGGGTGATTACACGGATATCGAAATTATCGAAGGCCACCACAGACACAAAAAAGATGCGCCGTCGGGTACAGCCCTGAAAATGGGTGAAGTGATTGCTAAGACCTTAGGTCGCGATCTTGAAAAATGTGCCGTATATGGCCGCGAAGGGATCACGGGTGAACGTGACCGTGAAACTATCGGTTTTGCGACTATTCGTGCCGGTGATTTAGTTGGTGAACACACGGCCATGTTTGCCGATATCGGTGAGCGTTTAGAGATCACCCATAAAGCTTCGAGTCGTATGACCTTTGCTAATGGTGCTATGCGTGCCGCTCACTGGCTCGTGGAGCAAAAGCCGGGCTTGTATGATATGCAGCAGGTTTTAGGTTTGCATTAATATTAAAAACGCCGATATGGCGTTTTTTTTTGCACCCAGTTACCAGTGGGTGGACGGTTTCGCGTTTTTACTGTAAACTCGCTGGAATTTGTCAAAATTTCGTAAATTAGCGGAAATTGGTATCTTAACATAACATAAAAACATTATATTTCAGTGGCTTGGCTCTTTATGGAGGTCGCGTTGACAAAGTCTGCCTTACTCGTACTCGAAGATGGAACTGTATTCTCTGGCACAGCAATTGGTGCCGATGGTCTCTCTGTTGGTGAAGTTGTTTTTAACACTTCCATGACAGGATACCAAGAAATTTTAACTGATCCATCCTACTCACGCCAGATTGTAACATTAACCTACCCACACATAGGCAACACTGGTACCAATGATGAAGATATTGAATCCGATGGGGTTCACGCTTGTGGTCTTATCATTCGTGATCTTCCGCTCATCGCAAGTAGTTTCCGTAATCAACAAAGCTTAAGTGATTATCTCAAAGCGAACAATGTCGTTGGCATAGCTGATATTGATACTCGCAAGTTAACTCGTATTCTCCGTGAAAAAGGTGCTCAAGCCGGTTGTATTATGGCAGGTGCAGACTTAGACGAAGCAAAAGCGCTCGCCGCTGCCAAAGCTTTCCCCGGTTTAAAAGGCATGGATCTGGCTAAAGAAGTCACGACCAAAACTGCCTATCCATGGCGTAAAGGTAGCTGGCGTTTAGTGGGCGGCTTACCAGAAGATACGCCAGCAAATGAGCTTAAATACAAAGTAGTAGCCTACGACTACGGCGTTAAGCAAAACATTCTGCGCATGTTAGTGGACCGCGGTTGTGACGTCACCGTAGTGCCTGCTAAAACTTCAGCTGCCGAAGTGTTAGCGATGAATCCCGATGGTGTATTCCTTTCGAACGGCCCTGGCGATCCAGAGCCATGCGATTACGCGATTGAAGCGATTCAACAAATTCTGAAAACCGACACGCCGATTTTCGGTATCTGTTTAGGTCATCAGCTACTCGCGCTGGCCTCAGGTGCAAAAACCTTGAAGATGAAGTTTGGTCACCACGGTGCAAACCACCCAGTGAGCAATATCGAGAAAGGTAACGTGATGATCACCAGCCAAAACCACGGTTTTGCTGCCGATGAAACGACCTTACCCGCCAACATTAAGGTGACGCATAAGTCGCTGTTTGATGGTTCACTCCAAGGTATCCATCTCACGGACAAGCCCGCGTTCAGCTTCCAAGGTCACCCTGAAGCGAGCCCTGGCCCGAACGATGCCGCCCCGCTGTTCGATCACTTTATCGAGCTAATCGACATATACCGTCAGAACGCCAAGTAGTACGCTAGCTAGGAGAAGAGAGAAGCAATGCCAAAACGTACAGATATAAAGAGTATTCTTATCCTAGGCGCCGGCCCAATCGTGATTGGTCAGGCATGTGAATTTGACTATTCTGGCGCACAAGCGTGTAAAGCGCTGCGTGAAGAAGGCTACCGTGTCATTCTGGTGAACTCTAACCCTGCCACCATTATGACTGATCCAGAAATGGCCGATGCCACTTATATCGAGCCGATTCACTGGGAAGTGGTCCGTAACATTATTGCTAAAGAACGCCCAGATGCGATTCTGCCAACCATGGGCGGCCAAACCGCACTGAACTGCGCATTAGAACTTGAAGCCAAAGGTGTACTGAAAGAATTTAACGTCGAGATGATTGGCGCGACTGCCGATGCTATCGATAAAGCTGAAGACCGTAGCCGCTTTGATAAAGCGATGAAAAGTATTGGTCTTGATTGTCCACGCGCGGGCATTGCCCACAATATGGACGAAGCTTATGGCGTACTTGATCAAGTGGGTTTCCCTTGTATTATCCGCCCATCCTTTACTATGGGTGGCTCGGGTGGCGGTATCGCTTACAACAGGGAAGAGTTCGAAGAGATCTGTTCACAGGGCTTAGAGTTATCGCCAACGAGTGAACTGCTGATCGACGAATCACTGATCGGTTGGAAAGAATACGAGATGGAAGTGGTCCGCGATCGCAACGATAACTGCATTATCGTCTGCGCCATCGAAAACTTCGATCCTATGGGCGTGCACACGGGCGACTCTATTACAGTTGCACCCGCGCAAACCCTGACTGATAAAGAATACCAAATCATGCGTAACGCCTCTATGGCCGTACTGCGTGAGATTGGTGTTGAGACCGGCGGTTCGAACGTACAGTTTGGTATCAACCCGAAAGATGGCCGTATGGTTATCATCGAGATGAACCCACGTGTATCGCGCTCTTCAGCATTAGCATCAAAAGCAACGGGTTTCCCGATTGCGAAAATCGCTGCTAAGTTAGCAGTTGGTTTCACTCTTGATGAGCTGATGAACGACATCACTGGCGGTCGCACGCCAGCGTCATTCGAGCCTGCTATCGATTACGTTGTGACTAAAGTGCCACGCTTTAACTTTGAAAAGTTTGCCGGTGCGAATGATCGCTTAACAACCCAGATGAAGTCTGTGGGTGAAGTGATGGCGATTGGCCGTACTTTCCAAGAGTCACTACAAAAAGCCTTACGTGGTTTAGAGGTTAGCCGTAACGGTCTAGATCCTGTCACAGATATGTCTAAACCTGAGGCGATGTCGCGTATTCGCCACGAGCTGAAAGAGCCTGGTTGCGACCGTATTTGGTACATAGCCGATGCGATGCGTGCGGGGCTGAGCTTAGATGAAATCTTTAAACTGACCAATATCGACCCTTGGTTCCTCGTGCAAATCGAAGAGCTGGTTCAGCTCGAAGGTGTTGTCGCTGAAGCGGGTCTGGCGGGTCTGGATATCGACTTACTGCGTAAGCTGAAACGTAAAGGTTTTGCCGATGCGCGTTTGGCCGATGTATTAGGCGTGAACGAAGCCGAAGTGCGTAAGCTGCGTGATAAGTTCGACCTGCACCCAGTCTATAAGCGTGTGGATACCTGTGCGGCTGAGTTTGCAACAGACACGGCTTACATGTACTCAACGTATGAAGAAGAATGTGAAGCTAACCCATCGACCCGTGACAAAATCATGGTGTTAGGTGGCGGGCCAAACCGTATCGGTCAAGGTATTGAGTTCGATTATTGCTGTGTGCACGCGGCGTTAGCGCTACGTGAAGACGGTTATGAAACCATCATGGTGAACTGTAACCCTGAAACCGTTTCAACCGACTACGACACTTCAGACCGTCTGTACTTCGAACCCGTCACACTGGAAGACGTATTAGAAATCGTCCGTATCGAGAAGCCAAAGGGCGTTATCGTGCAGTACGGTGGTCAAACGCCATTGAAATTGGCCCGTGCCTTAGAAGCCGCTGGCGTACCTGTAATTGGTACTAGCCCAGATGCCATCGACCGCGCCGAAGACCGTGAGCGTTTCCAGCAAGCTATTCAACGCTTAGAGATGAAGCAGCCTGAAAATGATACCGTGACTACGGTTGAAGGTGCTGTGATTGCCGCTGAGCGTATCGGTTATCCGCTAGTTGTGCGTCCATCCTATGTACTGGGCGGCCGCGCGATGGAAATCGTCTATGATAAGCAAGATTTGCTACGTTACTTCAACGAAGCCGTGAGCGTATCTAACGCGTCGCCAGTACTGCTCGATCGCTTCTTAGATGATGCGATTGAAGTGGATATTGATGCAGTATGTGACGGTGAAATCGTGGTAATTGGCGCGATTATGGAGCATATCGAACAAGCGGGTGTTCACTCAGGTGACTCAGGTTGTTCGCTGCCGCCATACACGCTAAGCCAAGAAATCCAAGATCGCATGCGCGTTCAAGTCGGCAAGTTGGCGATGGAACTCGGTGTTGTTGGCCTGATGAACGTACAGTTTGCCGTGAAAGATAACGAAATCTATATGATTGAAGTTAACCCACGTGCTGCCCGTACTGTGCCATTTGTGTCCAAAGCGACCGGTGTGCCTTTAGCTAAGATTGCCGCGCGTGTGATGGCGGGTCAAAGCTTAACGTCGCAAAACTTCACTAAAGAAGTGATCCCACCTTTCTACTCAGTGAAAGAAGTGGTATTGCCATTTAACAAGTTCCCGGGTGTTGACCCACTGTTAGGCCCAGAAATGCGCTCTACCGGTGAAGTCATGGGCGTGGGCGATACGTTCGCCGAAGCCTATGCTAAGGCGCAGTTAGGAGCCACTTCTGAAGTGCCTAAGTCGGGTCGTGCGTTATTATCTGTGCGTAACAGCGATAAGAAACGCGTTGCCGATTTAGCGGCTAAGTTAATCGAGCTCGGTTACCAAATCGATGCCACTCACGGTACTGCGATTATCCTTGGCGAAGCGGGTATCAACCCACGTTTAGTGAACAAGGTACACGAAGGGCGTCCACACATTCTCGATCGCATCAAGAATGGTGAATACACTTATATCGTGAACACTACCGAAGGTCGCCAAGCGATTGAAGATTCTCGTCAATTGCGCCGCGGTGCTCTGCGTTACAAAGTTAACTACACGACGACCATGAATGCTGCATTCGCTACTTGTATGGCCCATGCTGCGGATGACCGTACTAACGTGACGTCAGTACAAGAACTGCATCTGCGCGTATTGGCTAAATAAGCCACAGCGTTAATGCCGTGAATTAGAGGGCCGCATAACTTAGGTTATGCGGCCTTATTATTTAGGCTATATCTGTTTTGCTAAGTTTATGAGTCTGTTTTACTGAATGGTTTAGTTTGTTGTGATCGCCCATTGATCTACTTTTCACCTACTTATGTTGCCTGAGAAAACTATGCCTGTGCCAGCCGATAGCCTTGCCAAAGTCGATACTTTTATTGCGCCGCCTTGCCTCGGGCAAATACGCGTGCTCTATCAAGATAGCGATATTCTACTGATTGATAAGCCGAGCGGATTATTGAGTCTGTCGGGGAAGAATCCGCTGAACCTCGACTCAGTGCATTATCGTTTAGTGCAGGATTTCCCGACGGCCACTTTGCTGCACAGGCTCGATTTTGGCACTTCCGGTATCATGCTGGTGGCGCTGAATAAAAGTGTGAATGGTTTGCTGACAAAGCAGTTTCAGGCGCGCACGGTTGAAAAGCGTTATACCGCCTTGCTGCACGGGCATGTCGCCGCTGACAGCGGTGTGATTAATCTGCCGATTGCTAAAGATAGTGACCATTTCCCGCTACAAAAGATTTGCCATAGCACAGGCAAAGTTGCGATCAGTGAATATCAGGTGCTGGAACGATTAACCGAACCTTTCGCCACGCGGGTCGAGTTTATCCCAGTTTCTGGTCGCACTCATCAGCTGCGGATCCACAGTCAGCAATTGGGTCACTCAATACTGGGGTGCGATCTCTACGGCGGCGTGGGTGAGTGCGTGACTGATAAGGCTGATGCAGATGAAGCTGATATCACTAATACGACGAGCAGCAGATTAATGCTGCATGCGACCCGCTTAGCGTTTAATCATCCTATCACGGGTGAGCGTATCGACTGGGTTTGTGAGTGTCCTTTTTAAGCGCTTTTAAAAGAGCAATAGAGTTTAGCTCTCAGCATTCAGCACTTAGAATTTAGATCAATGGGTTTAGTTGCTAAACCCGATACGTTCGGTTTGCATGGGCGGCGCATCGTTGGGGAGCCAAGTACGGTAAATCGTTGCGAAGGTGCCATCTGCTTTTATCGCTTCTAGGCTGTTTTTCCACTGTTCGATCACATCATTGGGCGTGCCTTGTGAGAAGGCAATGTAAAGATGATTAGCACTAATCGTGAAGAGCGACTCTACATCATCAATGCTCGCGCCTGCATCCGACAGAATACTCGGCGCGGTGAGATTGGCATTACACCAAAGATCGACACGTTGCTTCATCAATTGTTTGGCACTCAATAAGGGCTCGGATGAGGCCGCAACATTCGTAAATCCCAGTTCGAGCAATAGGCGTTCTTCCACCGAGGCACGATAGACACCAATTGCCTTAGCTGTCTTTGCATCATCTATAGTGGTTATTTTTATACCGCTATTTTTTAAGGCATAAAAATTAGTCGTGCCGACAGCAACAGGCCCAATCATAGTAAACATTTGCTCCCTTTCTGCTGTGCGCGTCATAGTAAACAACACAGTATTAGGTTGCTCGGTCAGCATTTTCCAGCCGCGAGCCCAAGGTACGACCTTGATTGGATCTGGGTTGTTTATGCGCTTTTGAATTTCTTGTACTATCTGTACAGCTAGACCATCGGGTTTGCCATCGACAGAAAAGCTGATTGGTGACCATTCTTCGGTATAGATGTTGAGCGGCTGCGCGCGAAGAGAAACTGCGCTGCTAAGGGTGAGTGATAACAATAAACTTGTGACTAATTTCATTAATAACCCTAAAAATTAGAATGTTATAATTGAGTCTCACTGCTTGCTCTTGAAACGATTAAAGATGAAGGCTGTGCTTAAATCAAGTATAGCTAGGGGTTCATTTTCTAAGATTAAATTTACTATACCGTTTTGAACGATAAAAAAAGAGCGCGAGTATGGCGCTCTTAGGTAGGCTTATTTATGGGTGATAGCTTATCTTTCTGTGCCTATATATCACGCTCGATATACATCTCGCATAAGGTTATCAATGCAATGTACAACACGCATACTGGCGTCTTCCATTGAGTGCAGTTGTTTGACCATCTCAGGCAAATTACCTTTTTGTCTCGCATTGAGCGCCGCTTTTCCTGCCTCGTGTACCGCTTTATGTGGTGCATCTAATGCTTTGAAATTACTTAAATGCTGATAATTCTCGGCACCAAATCCTTTGAAATACCATTGCCCTAGGCGGCACTCAGTGTGTGAGTTCACATTGTGGTTATGCTGTGGTTTTTCAATTAATTGATAAACGCTACTTTTCCAGACTGCGTGGTCGAGCTTAGTGGTATTCAAGAATGACGCTGTGGCTGCGTTATGGATAACGTGCTGCATTTGTTTTGAGCGTTGCAGGACATCTTCAACGACTTGACCAATTTGGGTTGAGGAGGTGGCTACATCAACGGCACTACTTTGATTATTATGAACAATTTCTTTAATCTCAGCCGCTTGCGCGACGATTTGTTTCACGAGTTTTTCAATATGGCTACTGGCTTCATGGGCTTTGCTTGCAAGCTGGCGCACTTCATCGGCCACCACGGCAAACCCCCGTCCCGCTTCGCCTGCACGGGCGGCTTCAATGGCGGCGTTCAATGCCAGCAAGTTTGTTTGTTCTGAAATTCCTTGAATAGCCGCGACAAATTGATTGATTGAAGAGGTCGTAGCATCGAGTTCTGTGACAGCTTTCATGCTGTTCGATGCTTGATCATTAATATAAGTTGCTCTAGTGCCTAAATTGGCAATGGCCACACGGGTTTGATCAAAAACGTGATTGAGTTCAGACAGTGATTCTTTTTCCGCAGAGAGTAATTCGGCACTGCTGGCTAAGCCTTCGCGCACGGCATTAAGCATATCTCCGCCTAGGTTTTGGCAGGCGATCACTTCAGTGTAGTGGTCTGCATTTTGGCGCGACTGTTGCTGCATAGTCTCATTTTCACGGATCATGCCACGCAGTTCATCTATTTCATTTTGGTGTTGGCGTTCTAGTTGGATGAGTCGCTCTTTTAGCGCCTGGTTTTCAGCTTTGAGCTGGGAATTAAACCACATATAAAACCTCTCAAGTCGCTAGGACTATCACTATTGCTTATCGACTTACTGTGACTGGGCTCAGCGGTAAATACTGCAATGTTAATAAAAAGTAAAACGATTCAGGTATGGAAATATTAACTGATCTTTAAGCTTTATTCTTAATTTTTTTAAGGTTATTGAAGCTTTTATGCTTTGTCATAAATGGGTTAGTACTATCGAATGATAAGTGAACCACGCTAAGGTTAACTTAGCTTGGTTCACTTTGAGGTCTTAGGTCTTAGGCCTATGGCATAGGTAAGTCGAGCACCACTGTGGCTATGCTGAAATACACGAGTACACCTATGATATCGGCGATGGAGGTGATGAGTGGCGCACTAGCGGCCGCAGGGTCCATCTTTAACTTGCTCAGTAAGAAAGGCAGAGACATACCAATCAAGCTGCCAATAATCACCACAATTTGCATTGTGAGTGCCACAACCAGCGCGATTTCAGGTCCGCCGCGCCAAAATCCTAGCAAGGACACTGCCGCTGCCATGCTGGCTCCTAATAATCCGGCGACAAATAACTCGCGCCCTAGCATAGATAACCAATCCTTGAGAACCACTTCCCCTGTGGCTAAGCCACGTACCATTAAGGTCGCCGATTGTGATCCCGCATTACCGCCGCTATCGATCAGTAGCGGCAGGAAGAAGACTAAAGAGACATAACTGGCAATCGTGTCTTCGAAGAAGGCGATACCGGCCCCTGAGAAGATATTACCAAAGACCAAAATCACCAGCCAAACCACGCGCTTGCGGTAGAGTAAGCCTATGCTGGCGGTCTTAAGGTTATGGTCAATATTGCCGATGGCCGCAGTTTTTGTGAACTCAAGATCCGCCTGTGAGCTGGCGATATCCATAGCATCATCATAGGTGACGATACCGACGAGCTGGCCTTTGCCATTGACTACTGGCAGCGCCATTAAGTCGTAATGGGCGATCATCTGCACCGCTTCTTCGCGAAAGGCATTGGCATCGAGCGCGACGGGGTCGGGTTTCATAAAGTCGACCACTCGCTCGTGCGGTTGCGCCAGCAATAACTGCCTTAAAGATACAGTTCCTATTAAGCGGCCTAACATATCCACCACATAGGTTTGATAAATCGTTTCTTTATCAGCCGCTTCAGTACGCAGAGTATCGATGGCTTCTGCCGCAGTATGGCGGCTATTGAGCAAGGTGTAATCCGAAGTCATGACCGCGCCGACTTTAGCTTTATCATAGGCGGCGAGGGTGCGCATATCTTCCCGTTTGGCCAATGCTAGCGCAGGTAAAATTGCCGCTTGCTGGGCTTCATCGAGCAGATTATAGAGGTCGGCACGTTCATCTGCTGCCATGTGAACCAGCAGCGCAGATAGCGTAGTTTTATCTAATTGCTGTACTAAGCTCGCCTGCAATTCATCGGTCAGATAGCGAAACAAATTGGCGCAAACCTTAGGTGAGGCCAGTTGCAATAATAGGACTTGTTGAGCTTGATTAAAGACGTTAAATACGGCTGCAATATCGGCAGGGTGGCGTTTTTCGGCTAATTCAGCCATGGCGCTGGCACTGCGTTGCTCGATAATCATTTGCAGGTTATGGATGATTTTTTTAGTGTTGTTTGTGCTGTTATTCATGTTCATAGTTCATTCTCTCAACGATCTAGTGACCAAAGTAAAAGGTGATGTCTGCGCCAAGTTGCAGCGCGTTGCCACGAAGGGCATTGCCTAAGCTCAATTCCAGCTGTAGCTGTTGTTGCGGTGTGTGTTGATAAGCGAACTGATAGGTAGTCTCGCTCAATTCTTTTTGATAAATCTCAGCTATCACGCGATGGTGACTACTGAGTTCATACGCCGCCGCGATACCCACAAGCAATTGGGTTGATTGATTAAACTCATGGGTAAAACCTACATTGGCATAGAGACTGACATCAGAATCGCCTAAGGTTTTGCCAAAAATGCCGAAGACTTCGGTGGCTAATTCGTTACTGGCATCGAGGTTTTTCTGCAAGTTAATCACCAGTGCGCTGTGCCAATCATCCTGTTGCTGCTCTGGATCTGAGTGGGAGTTTACGTTGAGTGGTAGCTTAATGCCGACCTCTGCTTGCTCCTCACGAATATCGTCATTGGCATTGGACGCTAATCCTAAATGCCATTCCCATTGATTGCGGCTGCAAGTCGTGGCCGCGTTTAATTGTGGGCGAGCATGATCCGACCTAGGTTGTTGCCAGCCCATTTCTAATTCACAGCGCTCCGCGAGGGCCGGATCATCTACTTCGAGATGGGATGCCGCCGCACTCATGCTGTAGTACAAGCTGATACTTGCACAGGATAAAGATCGCAAAATTGATGTGTTGTTTATGTAAGCCATATTTAGGCTCCTCAGATGTAAACCCATAGGTGTAAATCCATAGGGAAAACGAAGTCCACTGAGGCAAAAAACTTGCTTTGAGATGCAATAAATACACATAACTGAATCCCAGCAAAATGCTGGAATTGCTAAAGCGCAGCCATAGGCTCAGGCTTATTGTCTGTGATTGATATTTTTGGGGAGGCTGAGTGAAGAATGGTTCACACTACTACCCTGCTTAGCAGGTAGCAGCAAATATTGCGGGCTAGTGCTAGGCGTTAAATCCTGTCTTTTGGACAGGGCATCTACTGTCGCTTATGTGTGTGCCCACAGTGGGTCTCCGCAATGATTAAAGTCGCCACATTCTAAGGGACTGAAATGTAAAGTCAACCGCACATGTTGTTACATATGTTTTTTGTTTGAATTTACACTTTGAGGAAAAGTTAATTTTATGATCATTCTTGGGCTTGCGTGATTTTGTTGGGAGTGCTGATGGTTTTGTGCACTAATCATTGTTGTGTAATTGTTTGTTTTTTGGCTGGTAGCGGTTGATTTTTGTTGTCGGATTTAACTGTGATATTGAATTGTGGTTTTTAACGGTATGACTTATCTCAGTAAGCTGTGTTTGAGTCGCCAGAGATGAGTTAACACTTTATCCATAATGGGGATTTGGTATTAGTGCACTTCGGGTATACCCTTGTCGTGCCTGCGGTGAGTCATTGTGCTCACTCAGATTAAGTCAGATTAAGTCAGATTAAGTCAGATTAAGAGAGTTTGCTGTATTCAGATTTGGGGGGATTAAGCTGTGGCACACAATATCGATGAGTTGGAATCAATGGCTGCACCTATCGATCATAAGTGCACCGCGAATATCAAGATCGCCAGTATCAATCTGTTTAACTTTATTGAGCCGCCTTTGGCTTACTATGATTTTGAAAATATCTATAGCCATGGGCAATGGCAGAAAAAGTGTCAGTGGTTGAGTGAGTTTCTCGTACATCGCCAGCTCGATATTGTGGGATTTCAAGAAGTGTTTAGCCCTGAACCGCTCAAACGAATCGCCAGCGAGCAAGGTCTAGGGTATTTTGCGGTCGTTGATGAGCCAACTCTTATCAGTGATTACATTTATCGTAGCCCTGTGGTCGCGCTTGCCTCCCGTTATCCCATAGTGGAAATTAGCAGTGTCGAACCTGATGCGCGTTTAGTGGCTGCCATGGGATTATCGAGTGAATTTGCCTTTAGCCGTAAGGTGCTGCGCGCAACCGTTGAAGTGCCACACATCGGCAAGTGTGACTATTATGTGGTGCACTTTAAGTCAAAACGTGCCGGATTAGCGCTCGAGCCTAAGCTATTTGAACATCAGTCCCTTGAACATCAACCTCTCGAACATCAGCCACTTGGGTTAGATAACTTGGCTCCCGCAGCGAGCATGAAACTGCATTCAGAAACCCAACTACTCACAGAGCAAGCCTTAGGCCGCTGGGCATCCACCATGCAGCGCGGCGCGGAAGCTGCGTTATTATTCAATGGCATATTGGTACGCAGGCAAGAGTCTAAACATCCCGTTATCGTGATGGGGGACTTTAATGACAGTCTGACAATGGGCGCCTTAGATGCGTTAACGATACAGGGTGAGAGCATTCACAGTAATGACATTAAAGCCGCTGGCCTTGGGCATTTATCTGATGCGGCGTTAGCGGCGGTGTTTGCTCAGTATCAACTTAAGGATGCCTATGAGTTATTTATTGAAGCGAACTTGAGGGACAGTTTGACTGGCAATACCGCTTACCATAGGGAACACAGAGCGGCGACCCATTACTATGGCCCTAAAGGTTCAGTGCTGGATTATATTTTGCTTTCGAGTGAGTTTGATGCGAGCCATGGCCGCAGTTTAGCGCAAGTCGTAGATTATCAGACCTGCGATAGACACTTAGTCAGACCTGAATATGAACGCGACGCCTACAGTACTGACCATGCGCCCGTCATTGTTGAGTTAGCGCTACGTAGCTAAGTTCTCGTGTTTACTGATTAATTCGTCTTATTTCAAATCATGTCAGTTGTCTTTACGGTTTTGTTAGCGTTGTTTCATTAACCATCCCTACATCATTTCGCATGAATATCATTCAGAATTAACCGTTAAAATAAGGTATGATCGGCCACCCGTGGATGATGGTAAATAAGCGCTTCGGCGTGTTCGGTACTCGCACTTAGGTGGCATTGGGTATATCATCCGTTTCCCATTTTTAGACAGCAGCCCTTTTTAGTGGCGGCACTATTTTTAAGGCAACTATGGCTATCAGAATCAAACTTAAACCCGGCCGCGAGAAGTCACTCGAGCGTCGCCATCCTTGGGTATTTTCCAATGCTATTCATAACATTAAGGGAAAACCTGAAGCGGGTGAGACAGTCGATGTGGTCGCGCATGATGGTCATTGGTTAGGTCGTGGTGCTTGGTCGCCTGAGTCGCAAATTCAAGTGCGGATTTGGACTTTCGATCGCGAAGAAGAAATTGATCGCGCGTTTTTTGCCAGACGTTTACATCGGGCGCAAATCGGCCGTAACGATTTAATCCGCGAGCAAGGCTTAACGGGTTACCGTTTAGTGGCTGCTGAGTCCGATGGTTTACCTGGGATTACCATCGACAGATATGCCAATGTGCTGGTGTGCCAGTTACTGAGCACAGGTGCTGATTTATGGCGCGATACCTTAGTTGAGCTATTGGCTGAGCAATATCCTGATTGCGCTATTTATGAGCGTTCTGATGTGGATTCCCGTAAGAAAGAAGGCCTGTTGCTGGTTACGGGTTTACTGCACGGCACTCTGCCAGAAATGCCAGTGATTATCGAAGAAAACGGCATCAAGATCGCCGTCGATGTGATTAAAGGCCATAAGACAGGTTTCTATCTCGATCAACGTGATAACCGCGCCATTGCCGCCCGTTTTGTCAAAGATAAATCGGTATTGAACTGTTTTTGCTACACTGGGACTTTTGGTCTGTACGCTGCGAAAGCAGGCGCTGCCAGTATTGAAAACGTCGATGTGTCTTCTCTCGCCTTGGCGACAGCGCGCCTCAATATGCAAGTGAACGGTTTGAGTGATGACAATGTGCATTACAACGAAGCCGATGTGTTCAAGTTGTTGCGCCAGTACCGTGATGAAGGCAAAACCTTTGATGTGATTGTGCTCGACCCGCCTAAGTTTGCCGATAACAAGGCACAGTTAAACGGGGCTTGCCGTGGTTATAAAGACATCAATATGATTGCATTGCAGTTGTTGAATCCGGGCGGCGTGTTATTGACCTTCTCTTGCTCAGGATTAATGCCTGCGGATCTGTTCCAAAAAATCGTGGCCGATGCCGCGCTCGATGCGAAACGTGAAATCCAGTTTATCGAACGCTTAAGCCAAGCGAGCGATCACCCTATCGGTAGCGCCTTCCCAGAAGGATTCTACTTAAAAGGTCTAGTTGCCAGAGCTTGGTAAGCCAGCGTTTGATATAAGCTGTCTGCGATGGGCAGCTGAGTCAGATAACATTGAACTATAAAAAAGAGCTATAAAAAGAACCATAAAAAATGCCAGCCCTTTGAAAAAGTGGCTGGCATTTTTACAGCGTATTTTTACAATCAGCAGCCTTGTGACTGCGATGGAAGCTTTAACGCTTAACTTATTTGGCGGTAAAGGTTTTTACGCCATCAGGGGTGCCGACTAACAACACATCTGCGCCGCGTTTAGCGAACAGACCGTTAGTGACGACACCGACTATCTCATTGATCTGACTTTCCAATTCTTTTGGATTAAGGATCTTAAGATTGTACACATCGAGGATCACGTTGCCGTTATCTGTCACAACGCCTTCACGGTACACAGGATCGCCGCCTAGCTTAACTAACTGACGTGCCACATAAGAGCGCGCCATAGGAATGACTTCAACTGGCAGTGGGAATTCACCTAGGATGTCGACTTGCTTAGTGTTATCCACGATACAAATAAACTTTTCAGCCACAGCCGCAACAATTTTCTCGCGAGTTAACGCCGCGCCGCCGCCTTTGATCATATCCATATGGCCGTTGATTTCATCGGCACCGTCCACATAGACAGATAAACGATCGACGCTGTTTAAGTCATAAACGGGAATACCCAGCGCCTTCATTTTCTGAGTTGATGCCTCAGAGCTAGAGACGGCGCCTTCGATATCAGCTTTCATGGTCGCCAGTGCATCAATAAAGTGATTCACAGTCGAACCAGTACCAACACCAACAATACTGTCTCTTTCAACGTACTTGAGTGCGGCCCAACCGGCAGCTTTTTTCATTTCATCTTGAGTCATGTTGACATCCTGTAACGGCAAATGAGTAAAAAATTCTGCGCTTAGTATACTCTTTTCCGATAAATAATGTGGCGCAATTCCACCGTGGGTGTGATCTAGATTGCTGGCATTTTTACATTAGCAACCAGTCCCAATAACGTAAGTAACTTAAGCAGTTAAGTTGGAAAGCATTTCGCTATACGCAACTAATCTAACTAAGCTACTATGGCAAAAGCAGAATGGTTTATAGATGATTTGTAGAGGGATTTAGCATGGCAGGCGCGAGTTTATTAACCTTACTCGACGATATCGCATCGATTTTGGATGACGTAGCGGTAATGAGTAAAGTAGCGGCAAAGAAAACCGCGGGTGTACTGGGGGATGATTTAGCCCTCAATGCCCAGCAAGTGACGGGCGTAAGCGCCGATCGTGAATTACCCGTCGTGTGGGCGGTGGCCAAGGGATCATTCCGTAATAAGTTGATTTTAGTGCCAGCAGCAATGCTTATCAGCGCTTTTATTCCCTGGGCTGTCACCCCTTTATTAATGTTTGGTGGACTGTTTTTATGCTACGAAGGGTTTGAAAAACTGCATCACAGCTATAGCCATAGAAAAGGCCAGCAACAACACGAAACCCAAGTAGAGAATGAGTTACCTGAGATTAAAGATTTCGCCGCCTACGAGGCCGAAAAAGTCAAAGGGGCGATTCGTACCGACTTTGTGTTATCGGCGGAAATTATTGCCATTACCCTTGGTATCGTGGCGGACAAATCCCTATCGACACAGTTTTTTACGTTAGCTGTCATAGGGATAGTCATGACCATAGGCGTGTATGGCTTAGTGGCGGCAATTGTGAAAATGGATGATGCGGGTTTGTACTTGAGCCAACGTGAAGGCGCCTCTGTATTAACTCAAATGAACCGTAAATTAGGTTTTGGTTTATTGAGTGCAGCTCCCGTATTAATGAAAAGTTTAACGATTATTGGCACGGCAGCCATGTTTATGGTGGGCGGTGGGATTTTAACTCATGGCCTACACCTAGTCGGCGAGCAAATCCACCATGCTGAACAAGCGGTTGCTGCCATTGGTGTTGTTGGGCCTGTGTTTGCTGTGCTGACGCCAAGTATTCTTAATGGCTTATTTGGTGTCGTTGCTGGCGCTGTTGCACTTATTGCGATGACAGGAATACAGAAATTGCGTAGTTAACTAGCTGCGCGCATCAACCATCAAGGATGAGCACGATGAAGTTAATGAAGTACTGTGTCTCCCCGAGTAAGTTGGCTTGGTTACGTAAAGAGTTTGGCAAAGATGCCGATGGGTTAATGGCGGCAATGGATGCTGCTGGCACGGCTTATCTTGATAACCTCAATGCCTTGACCGAGCTGCAGAAAAGTGAGCAGGTATCGGCCGAGGCTGAAAATGCAATTAAAGCTAAAACTCAACTTCAAGCGCAGCGTCAGTGGGCATATTTGTGGCTGCAGCAACGTATCGCTTTGACTACACGTATTGATGATATTGAACTTGCAGCGTTAGCAGCTTTTGAATTTCAACATGTCCGCATCGAGGTAGTTGAGCCGTCGGAGTTCGATGCGGTTGTCGCGCGATTACAGGTTGAGCAAGTCTTAGGTTTTGATACTGAAACCCGTGCAAGCTTTGAGCGCGGCGTGCAACACCCCTTGAGTCTTATCCAAATCGCGACAGTGGATACCTGTTATTTATTTCAGCATGCCATTTTGGGTGAGCAATTCACCCAGTTAAAAGCCTTATTAGAAGATGAAACCATACTCAAAGTCGGGGTTGGTTTACGCAGTGATGCACACGCTCTCAGGCGGCAATGGGGCATTAATGTCGCCTCAACATTAGATTTAAATTGGGCACTGGCTCAACTTGGAGCGGAGAAGGAAATGGGGACGCGCCAATTAGTTGCGGCGCTTTTGGGTGCTCGTATCGACAAACCTAAAAAAGTCACCTTATCGAATTGGCAGTACGTGCCTTTATCCAGTGCGCAAATTCATTATGCTGCCGCCGATGCCTTGGCCGCACTCAAATGCTTCAACGCGTTAATATCTCAGTTGACACCCTTTTATCATGCATCAAGTGCCGCAAAAGCCGCATTATTAATTCCTTCAAGTTTGATAATGCCATTGGCGAAATATTTTAAGGATGCCGAATGAAACACAAAACCCAAGATGCCGCAAAAGTTAAAATCATGTCATTACATTCGGATGCGAGCTCGCAAGGCACCAGTACTTTAGGTTTGATTTACCGCGTATTTGGCATCTTGCTTCTGTTAAGTGTTATCACTTTTGGGATTAATGCTTGGGCATAGATAGCGGTATTGCCAGCAGTTGAAAATAAAGGAGAACACTATGTTAGATGCTATTTGTGAACTCGAAACAGAGGATCATTTAATTGCGAGAACGACTTATAGTGTTTTTAAGTTTCAACAATTACCCGATGAGGATATCGAGCGTTTGCGGCAATGGTTAATTTGCCCCGCCTGCGGTGGTAAAGCATATTTCCGTAAATCCTCAAAAGACGGTAAAGCCGCTTGTTTTGGCTCGCGATATCACCAAGCCGATTGCATTGAATTTAAACCTTCAGCACAAAAGTCCCGTGAAGAACAAGATGCCCTCGAAGTGCAGCAACAGCTGGTGGACGCCGATGCCTTAATGATCGACTTTAGCCGTAAACCTCGTCGCCATTCACCTGCAAACAAAGTTTCGACTGCACAGGTATTAACCAGCAAGACTGAGCCAACGCCTAAATTGTCCTCTATGCCTGAGCCATCGAAAGTGTCTATTGCATCGTCAGTGGATGATCGAATACAAGAGTCGAAAACAGGCTACCAAGTTAACACCGCTGAACATACCACTGAAAAACGAGTGCCCAGCCAAGGGCTCGAAAAGTTACTCCACAGTTTATTGCGCGGCACAGATTTGGCGAAATCGGATCTCTGGGTATACACAGACGCTGAGCGAAAATACCGTTGGCGGGCGAAGAACCTGTTTGTCAATTTTGCCGATGCGGACCCAAGCGACAATAAACCCCACATGTATTGGGGCACGATATCCCACACTGACCCGACGATGAGCTGGCTTAACCCCGCCGACAGCAAAGATATCGGCATTCCTATCGATGGGATAAAGCAACCATTATTAGCGCAATTTGAAATAGAAGATAAACGCTGCTTTGAAGGTGCTGGTTTGATTTTATTTGGTAAATGTTTTTGGAATAAAGAAAAGACCCGCAAAATTATTCAGCTATGGAATAACGATTTGCAGCGGATTTTTATCTCCAAGTTGGAAGATTAATTGGCTTTGGTGAGAGAAAAAAAAGAGGGGAGAAAAGGGGCTATTCCCGACGCACAAAAGCGTTACAGTAAAAGTCCCTATCTATATCACGCTGATGAAAGCGCTTACTTGCCGCAGCACTTCTTGAATTTTTGACCGCTACCACACACGCAGGGCTCGTTACGATTCGGTTTTTTCTCGAAAGTCGTGGTCTTAGGCTTATTTAATAAACCTTCTAATTCAACAATATCTTCAGCGACGTCGGCATTGACTTCGATATTGGCGAACAGCTGGTGTTCGGCAACAATCGCGGCAACTTCGAGTTTACGCGCTTCGTCGGCAACAATTAATTGTAATGGTAATGCTTCTGTACCCGGTTTAGCGGCACGCTTAGTGTTGTAGCCATAGCTTTCGTGCTTCGGCTTAGGGGTTTTACGACCCTTGAAGAAAAATTTGTCAGACATGAGTGGTTCCGTCGAGCTGTGTATGAAATTGACGATGCTTATACTATAAAACGCCGATTTTATAAATCGAACTCAGATCTTTTTTCGATAAATGCGCGTCTTTAACCCTTAAGCACCTCAAAATGGCCGAAACGGCACACTTATTCGACGTCATCAAACTGATTTGTTGTGGGATCATTTAGTCGAGTTACTATTAACCTATGGGCTCTAAACTAAGTATCTACTACGTCATATCGCTAATATGCGATGGCTTTTTAATCTCAGTGGCAGTTAAATCAACAGCAATAGCCTAACTTGTTTGAAAAACCTTCAGTTAATGAGTTTTGCCATAAAAAGTACTTTACCTTTGGAAGTGCTTTTAGCATAATGCCCCACGTCAACAGGGGTGTAGTTCCAATTGGTAGAACAGCGGTCTCCAAAACCGATGGTTGCGGGTTCGAGTCCTGCCACCCCTGCCAAATAAAACAACGGCTTGCATAGAAATATGCGAGCCGTTTTATTTTGTGTCGAATAAAACGGAAAAAATGATTTTGCTTGGATTGAATAACTCGCCATTTTTTAACGCTACCAATTGCCAGTATTATTTCCATTTTTTTGTCGTAACCCTCTACATAACTGCGGCTTGTAGGCTCATTTACTGTCAATGCTTGTTCATCAAATAGGTTGTTGGCGAAGTCACTAATCCGCCAGTTTTTAGACTGATAATCGATGCTAAAGCGAGTTACCACATAATCATCTGCAACTGTCATCGCCGTTATAAATCGAGCTGCCTGTGCTATCAAAGTCTTGGCTTTGTTCAAAATAAGATAGGCTGATAAAACCACGGTTATTTAAATCAAAACGGTATTTATCCTATCTAAAATTTACGAATGTGTGACTGGTTTGTGCCGTTACTTGTGTAAAAGTCTGCATTGAACCTTTGCCTGTCATGAACCCACAGTACATTGATCAAGACTATTAGCCGTCAGAAATGAGTATTCCACGACACTTTATTTTTTGTTCATCTTTGGGATCTTAGTTCCAAAATCTAAGATTTAGTTTGAATTGAAGGCCATAACAGTACAATATAAGAACTATATTGAATGCATCTTAAGTGTGTTCATCATCGTTCTGCTACTCGGCTAACTACTATGCTAAATATTGATGATCCTACACAAACCGAACGTACTCACGCGTTATGGCGCTTAGGCTTTAGACCTTTTTTCCTTGGGGGAGCAATATTAGCTGCGCTATATATCCCTTTATGGCTATTAACTTGGTTTACTCCCCAATATAGTTTTTTCCCTTCATCCTTTTGGAGCAAGATATTGCCGCTATGGTGGCATCCACATGAAATGCTGTTCGGTTTTGCTATGGCAATTGTGTGTGGATTTTTGCTGACTGCCGTTCAAAATTGGACGAACCAACCCACATTAAAGGGATGGCCACTCGCATTGACCTTTAGCTGCTGGCTATTGGCACGATTATTACTCTTACTCCCAATGCAAGTTCCGCTCATTTTGCCCGCCGTGTTTGATTCATTGTTCCTTGGTATGGCAAGCCTTACCCTATGGCGCTGTATTTATAAGGTGAAGCAATGGCGCAATATTGGTTTTCCGATCATGTTGTTTACTGCACTCGTGATTAACAATGTCAGCTATTACGCCCTTTTTGAGCGCGACTTTATTCTTGCCAACCAGATCTGGCAGGCGATGTTATGGTGGTTAGCCTTACTTATCACCATAGTCGGTGGGCGTGTCATTCCATTCTTTACCGCGATGCGCATTAAGGCCACTAAAGCAGATCCCTTAACTTGGATTGAATACCCGCTGATCCTGACGATGATCTTGCTCGTCATTCAATCACTCATCCACCTTATACCTCTGGAAGTCGAGCGAGGTTTACTGCTCATTGCGGGGCTCTTGCAGATGGTCCGATTTGCACGCTGGTTACCCCATAAAACACTTAAGGAACCTATGTTGTGGTCCTTGCATCTTGCCTATTTAATGTTGCCACTCAGCCTGTTAGCTATGAGTTGGTATCTCGATAATGAATATGCCTATCGCAGTTTGCTTCACCTATTTGCTATTGGTTGTATGGCTACCCTGTGTCTTTCGATGATATCCAGAGTGTCACTCGGGCACACAAGTCGAAATATTTATGAGGGCCCTAAGATGATCTTGGCATTTATTTGCCTACCGTTAGCGGCACTGCTCAGGGCACTGATGCCCATCTGGTTTCCGGCCCACACCCAAGTCTGGTTATGGTTGGCTGGCAGTTGCTGGTTTATCGCATTTGCACTGTTTGTATGGCATTACTTGCCGATACTTTCTCGCCCCCGTATCGATGGGCGCCCAGGTTAATATTGATGTTAGGACAAAAGGATACAAAGTGAAAACTTATTTGAAAACAGTTACATTGCTAAAAATGATTTGCTTGCTCGCCATAACTACATGTACATCTGTAGCGGCTTCCGATACTAGCAATCAACAAAAATATCCTAACCAATATCAATCTTGGCAAGCCACCTCTGAACAAGTTGAACGCGAGGATATGCTCGCCAATTATCCCGCCAGCATCATACTCTGGGCAGGATCTTCCTATGCCAAAGAGTACCATAGCCCACGTGGGCATCATTTTGCCGTTGCTGATGTGACGCATACTTTACGTACAGGTATCCCCCCTAAAGCAGGAGAGAAAGGATTATCCGCCAGTTGTTGGACCTGCAAGACACCGGATGCCCCTAGATTGATTGAACAACTGGGATTTGAAGGATACTCCGCTAAAAACTTTACCGATCTGGGCAAAGAGATCCAAAGCGTAGTGTATTGCAGTGATTGCCATGAATCTGGCACTAATAAGTTAACTTTACCTCGTCCTCATGCCCAAGAGGCTATGGCTAAAATTCACCTGCCATTCGATAAACAAGATACCGATATGCAAGGTGCACAGGTATGTGGTCAATGTCATGTCACTTACTATTTCCGTCCGGAAAAAAGTAATGTTGTTAATATTCCCTGGATTTTTGGCAGCACAGCCGACGATATTGAAAAATATTATGACACTCGCCGCTTCTTCGAATGGATCCATCCTCTTTCGAAAACGCCCATACTCAAAGCACGTCATCCTGAGTTTGAACACTGGAGTCGCAGTAAACATGCCGAAGTCGGTGTCACTTGCATTACCTGCCATATGCCTACCCAGCAGGATGCAAAAGGTGTTGAATTTACTAGCCATAAAGTTGATAAAGCCTTACCGCATTTTGATAACAGTTGCAGTGGCTGCCATAGCAGTAAAACCAAAATTGAAACCAAGCTCGCGGCCAATAAATTAACGATTGAGACCAAAGCTCGCGAAGTTGAAGCTCTGCTCGTCAAAGCCCACTATGAAGCCAAAGCGGCATGGGATGCAGGTGCTAAATGGGAGAATATGAATGAGCCAATTATGGCGATACGACACAGTCAGTGGCGCTGGGACTTTGCCATGTCTTCACATGGTTTGTATGCACATAATCCACAAGAAGGTAAGCAGCTTTTAGATAAAGCCATCGAACAAGCGAACGAAGCACGTCATCTGCTCGCTGGAATATTGAAGCAACTTAACGTGACTCAAGTTAGTTATCCAGATATCAGTACTAAGGAAAAGGCCCATCAAGCGATAGGGTTAGTTGAATCGGATTTAATCAAAGAAAAACAAAAGTTTATTGAAGAGGATGTTAATAAAAATTGGCACCCTGTCGCAAAATATGGTTATTAGTTTATTAACGGGTGGCTGATAATTTGAGGGATTTTAAAGCTCAAAAGCGAGAGGAAGTTCGAGTATTTATGCTTTGATTCAGTGAGCGTTATGCCAACAAGGCTTGGTCGGTTCTACAGCAATGCTCATCTTCTTTGCACGAGCAATAACTGCAGTCGAAATGATTCATGTCATTTCGGCTGCAGTACATAACTCATTGATATGTTGGTCAGTAACGACAACTTAATCACTGTAATCTGTGTCAGACATCTGTAATTTAGTTTTTTAATGCGTAGAAAGCCGCTCCTACTTTGAGGCAAGTGATTGATGAAATTCTATTATCTTAGTTGGCTGCCAAAGTGATTGGTTTCGGTGCGAAACTAAAACCAATGTACAACTCTGTTCGCAAATAGCCCTGGCAACGCGCTTTTCTGTCTCTTCATCCAATGCCGAGGTGGCCTCATCCATTATCAGAATCGGCGCATTTTTGATAAGCGCACGTGCTAAGGCAAGCCTTTGGCGTTCCCCTCCCGATAACCCTGCACCTTGTAAGCCGACTTCTTGGTAAATGCCCAGTTCTGATCTGTCTAATACTTCATCTAGCGCCACTTGGCGTGCCGCTTTATCTACGGCTTGATCGTCGGCATCAGGGTTACCAATGCGAATATTACTGGCAATGGTACCTGTAAAGATGAGTGGATCCTGCGGCACATAGGCGAAAAAGCGGGCAAGTTCAGCGGCGGGGATTGATTTGAGTGGCACCTTGCCCAAAGTGATCAGGCCTAGGGTGGGATCATCAAAGCGCATCAATAGCTTAAGTAAGCTGGTTTTACCTGAACCGCTCGGGCCACAAATCAGCACGCGTTCACCTGATTCGATAGTGGCATTGATATTTTGCACCGCAGGGGGAAATGTTACGTTATTCAATTCGATTGTATGATTGTTCGGTGTCTTTTGTTGCGCTTGGCTTGGCTGTTTGAGCGTTGGCGCATGAGTCGCTTGTCGATAGTGTTTAATAGCCGCTAACTGATCATTAATGCTTATTGCCGCCACGGCGAGAGTTTCAAGTGGCGCCGCCGCGCGCATGGTCAACATCAAAACAGCGAGCAGCATTATCGTATTGTTTATACCGGATAGCACTAGGTAGAGTGCCATGCCTGCAATAGGTAAAAAACTGGCGATAGCCGACAGTAATGTTGCTATAGCAGCGGCGCGATTAGTTCGTTCCAATGCGATTTCTTGTGTTTGCCAGTTTTGCTCCACCCGTGTTGTTGCGCCGCTATATCCTGCTGCTGTGCGCAGTAACTCTAAGTGGTCGATCAGTTCAAGGGTTGACTGCTCTGCTGCTAATTCAGTGTTGTTTCGGTCCATATCTGCGCGGGCAAGGGCTCGTTGCGCCATACTCTGAATCACAAATGACACGAGCAACAAGCTAGCCAACATTAGTACCAGTGGTATGCCACCGAGCAATCCTATGCCAAAGGTAATGCAGAGCGGAATAAGCGGTGCATGAATAAATACCTGAAATTGATGTGCCGGAATACTCATAAAGCCAGGAATGCTCCGAGAGACAGTTTCTATGAGTAGTGTCCTGACACTCGGTGTAAACCAAGATAGTTTAGCTTGTTGCATGGTCGTGCCTAATGCACTGTAGAGCGCATTGGCCAGCCTTGCGCCAGCCCAAAAGCCAGAACGCGAAGCCAGTATTGTGGTGAGTATGGTTATCGCGGCAATGAATAGCACTTTTTGTGGTGATTGCTGCTCAATAATGGCTAAAGCCAGTTGAATGTAGCATGCGGCTTCCAATATGGCCGCCACAGCCCAACCGCAGGCAACAGGTATTAAGTGTTTTATGGCTGCATAATCTTGGGGACGATTTATCATTGGCCTTCTCCTTCCCTGTGATGATGCTTGAGTGCGAGCTTGTCATCCGCCAGCTCGGCAAGCGTTAAGTCATGGGTGACTATCACAATGGTTTTGTGGTTTGTTTTTGCGTGATGACGTAGTGCTGTGAACACGTTAAACGCCGTTTCGCTGTCTAGGGCCGATGTGGGTTCATCAAGCAATATCACCCTAGCGGGTGAAAGAAACACACGGGCAAGATTAACGCGTTGTATTTCACCGCCAGACAGTGTGCTTGCATGAGTATTTAAGGGTTTATCCAATTGCGCGCAGTGTAATGCTGCTAAGTAATCCTCATCCGTGGCATAAGGTGCGGTGAGCGCGAGATTGTCGGCGATGGAGGTTGCCAGTAGTCCCGCACTTTGCGGTAATAGCATGATCGCGCGATTAATCGAGGCTTCATCCATCTCTTTGAGTACCATACCAGCGAGTCGAATATCTCCGGCATGTAGCGGCTCCATGCCAGCTAATAAGCGCAGTAATGTGGATTTACCAACACCACTGATCCCTGTAATTGCCGTGACTCTGCCAGATCTAAATTGATAGTTAATGGGCACAGATTGATTGCTTGTAGACAGTGAAGGCACAACATTCGTGAGGGTGAGCGGCATATTTGCATTAAGCTCAATATTGCCGTTACCAACAGGAACTCTCGATTGCTCAAGAAAATCCGTTAGCCGCTGAGCGGCAGCGCGGCCCGTGGCGAGATAATCAAGCCCATGCCCGAGCTTTAGGGCTGGCGTGACTATGGCCAGACTGAAGAACAAGGCTGCAGCAAGGTTTTCTGGCGGCCATTCATACCCGATGGCATAGACAATGGCAAAAGTACAGACAGCCTGCAGTAGTGATGTGGCCACGGCGACTGAAGTTGATACCTTGCTTACCCGCTCAAGAATCTCCCCAATAAAATGTGTCGTTGCCTTTTGGTAATCGGCCATAGCACCCGTTTGTGCGCCATAAATGCGAAATACAGGCGCACCACGCGAGTAATCATCCACTGCAGCAGTGATATTTCCCATCACATTAACTCGTGCTTCACCCTGTTTTGCAGCAAGCCTTGGGACTACCACCAAATAGAAAAGCGCGGCGACGAGGCCTGGGATAAGGGCAAGTAATGACACTGGGCCCGCGCTTAAGATCAGCAAACCGATAGTAATGGCAGGGACAATGATAAAGGTCGCTAATTCTGAGGGTAAATGCGCGATCATATGATGCAATGACGCTATGTCATCGACCATTAATCGCTTTAACTTTTCGCCCTTATATTTTGCCAAAGTACTTGGTGGCAACCTAACAAGATGCGCTGCAACATCACGCTTTAATCTTCCAGAAAATTGCGCCTCAGCATTGTGATTAATCCAAGAGGCGCTACCAGAAAGCAGTGCCGACAATATCCAAAATATGAGCGCACCCGCTAACCAAAATGAATGATACCCAGCAATAAGCTGTATTACGCACCAGAGTGCGCTTAGTGCCATCACGCCGGTACCAGCCGCTAGTAATGTTCCGATAGTGAGTGCGGTAATCATCGGACGTAAGGCCAAAGCTAGTTTTGAATGGGGGCTGAAAAGTAACTGCATTTTAATGTTCACCTAAAAAATCGAAGTGGATCAGGCCGGGCTTCTGTCTGGAATGCGTGCTTAGCACAAGCCAAATTAAGTAATGAAGTCTTGATATTGCGGAGTAAAAAATAGTCTGAGTGCCAGATTTTATGGGCAAATGAACATCCACGAGCCAAATTCCTTGTTTCATAAAAATTGAACCATCTTGAGATGGCGACCATATTAAGCGGTCATTTTTATTTATCAACATGGTGTTGATAAATTTTTTGAACGGCGATAATATAATTGATAACTATTCTCATTGGCAACAAATCTTTCGTATAAGGAGTTATTACACATGCCCCGATTTGGTAAGTTTTACCCACAATCAAAGTGGGTTATCGGTTCTCTTGCGCTGGGGCTTAGCGCTATTTCCGGCTCAACTATTGCTGACAGTGGAACTGCTCCGGATAAGCAATCCAAGCAACAAGATGCAGCGGGAAATATTGAAGTCATCACAGTTTACGGTCAGAAAATCGAGCGCACGCTGAAAGAAACTGCGAGTTCAGTGACAGTGATCACTGAAGAACAGTTGAGGAAAAATGCCGACCAATCAACGATTTCTGAAATTCTCGGCGGTACGCCAAACTTAATTTATGCCGGAAATACCGATGCGCCCATTATCCGCGGAACGGATACTAAAGGGCCTGTTGCAGCGGGTAATGCCTACTTATCTAAGCCTGTGCCTGGGGCAACTATCAGTGTTGATGGTAAATATCTGAGCCCCGCAGAACTGGATTTAGGTGCCGCAGGCGTGTGGGATGTGTCGTCTATTGAAGTCTACCGTGGTCCGCAAACGACCAGTCAAGGAGCCAACAGTATTGCTGGCGCCGTAGTCATCCATACCCATAACCCCACTTATACGCCAGAATTTGCAGCGCAAGCACTTTATGGCAGTCGGAATAAGCAGCGCTTTTCGGTCATGGCGTCCGGTGCGCTAAGTAATGACTTTGCCGCAAGAATTAGCGCAGATTACAGCGCTAGAGATACCTTTGTTGATTACGTTAACCCAGAGTTTACTGCCCATGATTTAGATTTTGAGTTTAAAAACCAAAATCTACGGGCGAAGTTGTTATGGGAACCCGAAAAATACAGCAACTTTTCCGCCATGCTGACTTATTCCTCCACTGAGGCTAAACGTCCCAGAAACGAGGTGGTATCAGAACCCTATGATGACTTAGAAAATCGTTCAATTTTTCAGGATAATCAAGAAGTCAGCAATCATGTCGGAATTTTTGATCTTGAATATGTGTTCGATAATGGCATGAAGCTGCATAACCAACTGCAGTATTCAGAAGGGCAGTTTGATTATCGCTTCGCAGCACCTTATCAAGGGATTGCAAAACGAGATAATGAAAACTTTTCGAATGATATAAGGCTGAACTTTGGTGACAAAAGTTCAGAATTTAGTGGGGTTGCCGGTGTATTCTACTGGGATGATAAAACCAACAACAAGCTGAACAACGTATTTGGTAATGCCGACGCAGACCTGAGGCATACCAGTTTTGCCCCCTACGGTGAAGTCATATGGCGCTTCTCACCTAAGTGGGCATTCACCAGCGCTCTTCGTTATCAGTCTGATGAAATTAGCCACGATGGTATTGCCAGCTACATCCCAGGTGTGCGCCATCAATATGAAGAGACGTTTACGGCGTTATTACCTAAGGTTGCCCTGTCCTATGATCTGACAGATAACGTCTTAGTCGGCGCTATGATCAGTGAAGGTAACATTCCTGGGGGCACAGGCATTAACTTCCGCGGCGGCGAATATTATACATTCGATGCCGAATCGGCATGGAACTATGAACTTTTTACCCGTATCGATCTGCTTGAACAACGCTTGATCATAAATAGCAATCTCTTTTACACCCGCTTTAAGGATTCACAACGTTCAGTTACTGATTACCTCGATGGGCGTCCCTTTGGTTCTGTCATTATTAATGCTGATGAAGCGCAGAGCTATGGGATTGAATTAGATTGGAACTTTAAAGTGGCCGATAGTTTTAGCCTATATGGTGGGCTGGGTTTACTTGAAACTGAGATAAGTGAATTTAATGACTACCGTGGCGAGGAGTTTGTCGGCAACGAGTTTAGTAAAGCGCCGGGATATATGTTCAATATAGGGTTTGACTATTCAATCACAGACGCCATTAAAGTGAGCGGTGATGTGCGCCATACGGATGGATACTTTTCAACGGATACCAATGAGCCAGAGTTAAGAGTGGGATCTTACACTACGGTAAACCTGAATTCTTCCTATCAAATCAACCAATATTTTGAAGCCTTTGTTTATGCACGCAATTTGCTGGATGAACGTGCACCCGTGGCAAAAATGGCTGACAGAAGTACCGGAGGCGTGGATGCATATTTACTTGAACCTCGAGAAATAGGTGTAGGCGTTAGGGCGAAGTTTTAGCGGCTAGATTCTACCCGCGGTATTGGCTATTGCCATGCAGCGGGTAGCAAGAGCGGTTAGAATGGCTTTTTTGCCTTGGAAACCTTATCGATATGACACAAGTACCGGATCAACCCACTCAAAAACGCCAGCGTGGCAGACCTAGCCGTATTTCCCGTGAGGCTATCGCCAGAGCTGCGTTGGAGATTGGGGTTGATCAAGCGACCATCCCTGCTATAGCCGCGCATTTAAAGGTCGATCATTCTTCCCTCTACCATCACGTAGCAGGTCGGAATGATGTTATCTCCATTGCTGCTGAGCTTGCAATTAATGAGCTGGACTGGCGAGCGCCAGCGGCCACAGATTGGCGGAGCGAATTGATCATATTGACCGATGCCATTTGGGCACTCTATGAGCGTCATCCTGGCCTCGCTGAGTCTATCCATCAGGCCAGTGTTACGCCGTCATCGGGTATACGTTCTTTTGCTGAATCGGTCGAAAAGCTGCAACGCAAAGGCTTCTCCCTCGATGAAGCAGTGCTGGCCGTTGATATCTTAGTTGACATGGTGGGGGAGTGCTTTTTGGGATGGTGGTCAACCACTAAACCAGAAGCCGATGGTCGGACACGTAAAGAGCGAATTATCGCAATTTGGGAAGATGAAGCCACCAAGCTCCCTGATAAAGCTGAGCAGATAAATGCGATGGTAGACATTATGAAGGTGGGCGCTCGCAAATGGTGGGAGCGAAAACGTGACTTAGTGTTAGCGGGTATTGCCGTTACCCATGCCCAAAAGGCAGGGGGATCTGATAAGGCTCAAACATAGCGCGTCGATATGAAAACCTCATAGCGGCTGCAGATTAGTACAAGATTTATTGCGTATAGGAAGTATCAGTTTGTGAAGGTGGTTTATGCACTGACGTGCTTTTTTGTGCTTTGTTTTGCCTCATTGCTGCTAGGCGCAAAGTATGCCTCTGTGGCGCAGATGCTGACGTTATCGGATGATGTTTGGTTGGTGTTATCTGCTAGTCGTCTGCCGCGGCTCTTTGCCTTGATTTGCTCAGGTGTCGGGCTCGCAGTCTGTGGCGTGATATTACAGCAGATTGTGCAAAACAAGTTTGTTGAACCTGCTACTTGTGGCGGGCTTGATGCCGCCAAACTAGGCATATTAATTTCAATCATTCATGCCCCGAGTATGGGGGTTACCGCCAGAATGTTGGGGGCTTTGGTTTTTTGCCTGCTTGCGAGCTTAGCCTTTATTCTGATTATTCGTGGTATTCGGTATAAGAGTCCGGTGCTCATTCCAATTATTGGGATTATGTTTGGCAGTGTACTCAGTGCGATAGCGGAACTTTATGCTTATCAAAACAATATGATGCAGAGTATGCAGGGATGGATGCTGGGTGATTTTTCAAAAATCGTGCAGGGCAACTACGAAATCATCTATCTGATCCTTCCCGTGGTCATACTGACCTACCTTTATGCACAGCGCTTTACCATAGTGGGAATGGGCGAAGGCTTGGCTACCACACTAGGCCTGAGTTATTTCAACCTAGTTATCTTAGGGTTAGTGCTGGTTTCCCTGACTATAGCGACCACAGTTATCACAGTCGGGAGCATTCCATTTATTGGTTTGATTATTCCTAATCTTGTCGCTATGCGTTACGGCGATAATTTAAAACGTACCTTGCCTATTATCGCCTTTGCTGGCGCAACGCTTCTGATTATCTGTGACTTGCTTGGTCGGATTATTTTGTATCCCTTTGAAATTCCTATAGGTCTAACGGCAAGCTGTTTAGGTGGACTCATATTTTTAGTTATCGTTTGGAAAATCAAATGAAAGACAGTGCATGGCGTTTTTTGAGCTGGGGGCTGCCTATTATGTTGGCAGTCACATTTTTATTGATGGGCTCAGGCTTTGATTTTGACTATGTCATACCGAATAGATTGGTGCGTTTAGCTACAATTTGCCTTGGTGGTGTCTGTATTGCGTTTTCTTCGATACTGTTTCAGACCTTAGCCGGAAATCGCATTTTAACGCCATCTATCATGGGGTATGAAGGGGTTTACTTGATTTTGCAGGCACTGTTGATCCTTATCTTAGGGACGGGCAGCAGTATTCTGATCACCGCTAACAGCAATTTTTCTGTCTCAGTCGTGGTGATGTTGCTTTACTCAATGGCGATTCATCGTTGGCTATTTAGCGGAGATCGACATGATGTGTTCTTCCTACTGCTTGTGGGCTTAGTGCTCACTGTGGTGTTAGGCAGTTTTACTCAGTTAATCCAATATTCTATCAGTCCCGGTGAGTTTTCTATTTTCCAGAGCTACAGCTTAGCGTCGTTCAACCGCGCTCAACCAGAGCAATTGCTTATCTCTCTAGTACTTGTTAGTGCCGTGTGTATTGCCGCTTGGAGAGTGCGTGCTGTACTTGATGTATTACTGATGGGGCGGGAGCAAGCTATCTCTCTTGGTATTGATTATCAAAAAGTGGTGCGCCTGCTATTGGGTCTTATCGCGGTATTGGTCGCAATATCAACCAGTTTAGTGGGGCCGACTGCTTTTATGGGGATATTTGTCGCGAATATGGCCTATGCACTGGCAAGGCATCCGTCGCACTCATTTACCTTGATAACAGGATGCGCTGTTGCTATCTCGGTTTTTCTGATCGCGCAAATGCTTGTTGAGCATCTGTTTAATTATCAAACCAGTGTTGGGCTGTTAATTAATCTATTTTGTGGCGCCTATTTCTTTGTCTTAATTCTTAAACCTCGGAGCGCAGTGTGATAACCGTCAATAACTTATATCAGTCTTATAGCGCGAAACCTGTGCTAAAAAATGTCACGGCACAATTTCCCGAACATCAGATGACTTCTCTCATCGGCCCTAACGGTGCCGGCAAAAGTACCTTACTGATGTCGATTGGTCGGTTACTGAATATCCAGCAGGGCGAGGTATTACTCAAAGGTACTGCTATCCACAATATTCCCTTGAAGGATTATGCCAAGCAAGTGGCAACCATGCGTCAGTTTAACAGCCTCAATTTACGCCTGACGGTCAGGGAGTTAGTGGCATTTGGTCGTTTTCCCTATAGCCAAGGGGCACTCACAAAGGAAGATCATCGCGCCATTGATGAAGCGCTGTCGTTTTTAGCTTTACAGTCATTAGCCAATGTATTTATTGATGAACTTAGCGGCGGACAACGCCAAATGGCTTTTCTGGCAATGGCGATTGCGCAGCAAACGGATTATTTATTGTTAGATGAACCGCTCAACAATCTGGATATGAAACATGCCGTTAGCATAATGCGGGCACTTCGCCATCTGTGTGACGATTACAAACGAACGGTAGTGTTAGTGGTTCACGATATCAATTTTGCGGCGAACTACTCCGACTATATTGTCGGTATGAAGCAAGGCGTTGTGCACTGCGCTGGACCCGTTGAAGAGGTCGTCACAGCACAAAGGTTAAAAGCACTGTACGAACTGGATCTTGAGGTGCTGAAAACGAGTCAAGGAACAGTATGTAACTATTTCAACTTCAACTTACAAGGAGAATACAAGTGACGTCGAAATGTAGAAGTGGGACTAAAGTGATAGCGATTCTGTTATTTAGCTCGGCTTTTTTGCTGGCCTGCGACAATAAAACTGAATCAGTACAACTTGCATCATTGGATACGAGTGCTTCAACGGCTGAGTTGGATTTTGCCCCGATAGAGGTAGAGCATAAGCTGGGCACTACTGTTATTACAAAACGGCCAGTACGTGTTGCGGCCCTAGATATGAATGAAGTCGACTATCTCGAACAGTTGGGTATTCCCATTGTCGGTATGCCAAAGGATTTTGTTCCTTACTACCTGAAAGACTACAGCAACAATAGTGATATTGTTGATTTAGGTGCTATCGTTCAACCCAATATGGAACGTATTTATGCACTTAAACCCGATTTGGTGCTGATGTCATCCGTTCAAGCTAGTCATTATCAAGCGCTTTCCAATTTGGCTCCGACCATTCATTTGGATATTGATTACCAAGACAGCAACAGCGATTACTTTGATATAGTCAAACAGCACTTGTTGGTGCTGGGTAAATTATTCGATAAGCAAACCTTGGCAAAACATAAAGTGGATGAACTGGAAAGTAAGATCCAAGCCGCCAGAATGGTGATTAAGGACAGGCCAGAAAAAGCCTTGGTGGTGCTACATAATAATGGCGCTTTTCGATTTTTAGGTATTCGTTCTCGGTATGGGTTCATTTACAGTGCGCTAGGGGTTAAACCCGCTAGCTTGTCAGAGCAGATGGGATTACACGGTCAACCTGTATCAAGCGAGTTTATTCTTGAAAACAATCCCGACATCATTTACGTGGTTGACAGAACCGCAGTGATGGAGCGAAGCCCTGTATTGGATAAACAATCTATCGATAACCCTCTCTTGCGTGAAACTAACGCTTGGAAGACGGGGAATGTTATTTTTGTGGATCCCGAGGCTTGGTATATCACAGGTGCGGGCATAACATCCCTTAATATCATGATTGATGATGTGTTAAAGGGTTATGTAAAGTAGCTGGCTGCAAATAGTCTATGGACGGCATAGCTAATGACTAATGGGATAAGTTACCTCTTGTAACATTTAAGCCCTACGGCTTAGGTAAATCGGTTTGCAACTTTAGTAGTGCTTAACATACAATCGCCTGCCAAATTATCTGAGGAAGTAGGGTTTGAATAGTGTGATACAAACAAGACGCACCCTAGCGATATGGCTTGCTGCCATATTGGTGCTATTGTCTGTTGCCATTGCTGTTCACAGTGTTTCTCATGCTAGTGAAGACTCTAAGGCCAATTGTTCGCTGTGCTTACATCAGCACCAGTTGCAACATGCGCTAACCAGTACACCCTTTCATTTCCAACTCGCTCAACAGGGTTATATTTCGGTTGAGTTTCAGGCAGTTTCCTTTAAGCGACCTTTTAGTCGTTTCTTCAATAGTCGTGCTCCGCCCATAACAGCATAAGTTACTGTTTATTCAATTTATCTTAATTAACTTTGAGCGCCTTGGCTTAGCTAAGGCGCCTATGCTGTTTATTTTCGGAGTGAAAATGACTTCTTTTTATGTCCCTAAGCGCACTGCGCTGTTGCTGGGCGCCTTGTTTGTGCTCAATCCTATTTCAATGCTGTTGGCCGCAGAAAGCAGTCAATCGAGTTCACAAGCTATTGATACTGTGAGTGACGCAGTGCTTGACACTGATATTGAACGTTTAAGTATCCACTATCGCCAAGCCTATCGTGGCAATGTGTCCTCAACTGAACTTCCCCAAGCGATCAGTGTGTTAGACGAGCAATTGATAAAAGACGCGGGGCTGACGCGGTTTCAAGATGTACTGGACTATTCTGCCAGTGTGGCGCGGCAAAACAATGGCGGTGGTTTATGGGATAGTTTTTCCCTACGCGGCTTTCCGGGCAACGAAAACATGCCATCGGGGTATTTAATCAATGGCTTTAATGGTGGCCGAGGTTTTAGTGGTCATAGAGATTTATCAAACGTTGCCTATGTCGAGATTTTAAAAGGCCCAGGTTCGGCACTTTATGGCCGCTCGGAGCCCGGTGGCACAGTTAATATCGTCACTAAGAAACCCCAATATGAAACCAGTGGTTATTTAAAAGCATCGGCTGGGAGTTTCGACCAATATCGGTTAGAAGGTGATGTGACCTCAGGTTTAACCGATAACTTGGCATTTCGGATTAATGGCGCTTGGCAGGAACACGATAGTTTTCGTGATTATGTGTTTAGCGATAAAAAAATAGTTACGCCGTCTGTGCGTTGGCAGATTTCCGAAAAAGCTTCCTTGCTGTATGAAATGGAATACCTCAAGCAGGAACAGCTATTCGATCGCGGTATTATTGTGCTCAATAACGATATTAATACCGTACCACGCTCGCGTTATTTAGGTGAGCCTAATTATGGCGCAACGGAGGTGAATGCCACTGGGCATCAGCTGACCTATGACTATGAATTAAATGATGATTGGTCATTAACTGCTGGCTATAACTATCGAGACTCTAGCTTGAAGGGGTATTCGTCTGATGCCGAGTTAGCAAAGGGGCGGCAATCGCTATTTGATGATGGTCGCACGCTGACTAGGCAGCACAGATATCGTGACTACGCCTCTGAGGATAATTCACTGCGTCTAGAGTTAAGTGGTCATGTGGATACGGGTTTTATTCGTCATAATTTGCTACTTGGTGCCGATGCCTATCACTACAATTTGAAGACGGGACTGTATCGTTATCGGGGCAAAAAAGGTGAATACGCCATCGATATCTATGCCCCTCAATACGGTGGGCCTCAGCCAGAGGTGAGTTTGTTGTATGAGAATAACGAGACTCAAAAGGCGTGGGGGACCTATCTGCAAGATCAAATGGATTTAACTGAAAAGTGGAAGTTGCACCTTGGGCTAAGGTTCGATAGTTATCAGCAAGATATCAGTGAAGTCGCGAAAGATACTCTGTCAGAGCAAACCGATAGTCGAGTCAGCCCCAAGGTGGGGCTGGTGTATTTATGGTCCGATGCCTTAAGTTTCTATAGCTCTTATTCTGAAGGCTTTTTACCGCTTTCTGGAACTGACTTTGCGGGTAAGCCCTTCGAAGCGGAAGAGAGTCAGTCGGTTGAACTGGGGATGAAGTTTAATGGTACTTGGTTAAACGATCTTCCTATAAACGGTAGTTTAGCCGTGTTCGATGCCCAAAAGAGCAATATCTTGACCTCAGATCCTATCAATGTTGGTTTTTCTGCCACCTTAGGTAAAGCTAAAAGTAGCGGGGTTGAACTCGATTTAGCCGCCGAACTGACGGAGGATTTACAAGCAAAATTATCCTATGCCTATCTTAATACCCGTACCGCCAATGACAGCTTGAATCCTGATTGGGGCGTGCTCATTCCTGCAGGCAGTCCACTGGTGAATGTGCCAAAGCATACCGCGAGTGTGATTCTGAAACAGGATTTGAATAGGCTTTCTATTGATGGTCATCTAGGGCTTAGCTGGCGTTATGTGGATTCGCGTCTCGGTGATTCTGCCGATCCGAGTTTTCAATTGCCTTCTTATCAGTTAGTTGGGTTGTTTATGAACACCCACTTAAGCGACAACTTAAGCCTTGGAGTGAATCTGGATAACTTACTGGATGAACATTACATCGCGAGTAGCTATTCCGCTCTTTGGGCCGTGCCGGGTGAGCCACGTAGCATTAAAGTGAGTGTCAGCTATGAATTCTAATATCAGTGCTAACCCAGCGTTATCTTCAGGTTTTGCTGAGCAAGAACTGGGTCGTTCTATTGGCCGCACCCGGATTAATAGTATCGATATGATGCGCGGCATGGTGATGCTTATCATGTTACTCGACCATGTGCGGGAGCGGTTTTTCTTTCACATGCAGGTGAGCGATCCTATGGATTTGAGTTCGACCTCTTGGGGGCTTTTTGTGAGTCGCTTTGCCGCCCATTTTTGTGCGCCGGTCTTTGTGTTCTTAACCGGGGTTTCTGCATGGCTCTATGCCAATCGTAGCCATGGCGAGCCACGTTCAGCACGTATGTTTTTGATTAAACGCGGGCTGTTTTTAATCGCGCTGGAAATTTTAGTGATTAACTTCTCTAACCTCTCTTGGATGGTCAGCTATTACACCCTTTGGTTACAGGTGATTTGGGTGATTGGTCTGAGTATGTTAGCGCTCGCTGCGCTGATAAACCTGCCTAGACCTTGGATGGCCCTTTTAGGATTTGCGATTGTTTTTGGCCATAATCTGTTGACGCCAATTGGTTTTCAGCCCAGTGAGTGGGCTTACGGTCTGTGGACCATATTGCACGACCGCGGTTATCTCGTCAGCGAAGGTGCGCTTAGGGTTAAGGTGAGTTATCCCGTGCTGCCTTGGATTGGGGTGATTTTACTGGGTTATGCTGTAGGGCCACTTTTTAGTAATAAGCCGAACGGAAGCCATCTTGATGCATCGGCTCGCCAGCAAAAGCTGTTGTTTTTAGGGATCAGCTGTTGGGTACTTTTTGCGGTGCTACGTGGGTTTAACCTTTATGGCGAAACCTTGCCTTGGCAGTCGGGGGCACATTTGGGTGAAACCTTGATGTCGGTATTCAATTTAACGAAATACCCGCCATCATTAAGCTTTTTACTGGTGACCTTAGGCGGCATGTTCTTTTGCTTAGTGGCCTTTGAGCGGTATTTTGCATCAAGTGGGAAAGTGGGAGGGGGATTGGCGCGAGTGGGCCATGGGTTGTCTGTGTTTGGCTCAGTCCCTATGTTCTTCTATATCTTACATTTGTACGTGCTGTTACTGCTTTATACTTTAGCGAAATTCATCTTTGGCGCAAACTATGGTGAGTACTTTGGCATGAGCAATATAGGATGGATTTGGTTGATCGCAGGCGTTTTAGCCATCGCATTGTATTATCCCGTTAAGCGATTTAGCGAATATAAAAAGCACAGCACTCAGGCTTGGATTAAGTACCTCTAATCTATTCTGTTTGATCAAGCTTTAAATACAAAAGTCGCCAAGTGTTTACTTGGCGACTTTTTTGCTTTGGTCAGAGCAATAATCTATTTAGCAATTATTCTGCGAGTAAGCTGCGTAGCATCCAAGCATTTTTCTCATGCAGTTGGATGCGCTGGGTGAGTAAGTCCGCAGTCGCTTCATCATTCGCTTGATTCACCAGCGGATACAAGGCTCTGGCATTGCGGATTACTAGCTCCTGATCGCTTAATAGTTCGCGGATCATGGTTTCGGCTTGAGTGACACCTTGATCTTCTTTTATCTCGGTCAGCGCGGCATAGGCTGAATATGAGCCGAGTGCTCTGGCGCCTAATGCACGTACACGCTCTGCGATAAGGTCGACCGCAAGGGCAAGTTCGGTATACTGCTGTTCAAATAGCAAGTGTAAGCTAGTGAACATTGGGCCAGTAACGTTCCAATGAAAGCTATGGGTCTTAAGGTAAAGACTGTAGCTGTCAGCCAATAGTTGGTTTAGCCCTGCGGCGATTTCTTCTCTGTGAGCTTGATTGATACCTATGTTAATCATGGCGTTTTCCTTCTATTGTCTTACTGAGTGTGTTTAGTCTAATCTTCTGATATTAAATGTAAAATGAGTAAATTAGATTTTGTAAATCTATAAATTCGATTGAACTTTCGAGTGTTAAATCTCGTAAGCGATAAAGCCAGGTATCATCTCCTTTCGCCGTGCTGCAGTAACAATGCCATGGCAGAACTGCTATCCTAGCGGCATATTGTGAGTCGATACTTTAATTGAATAAAACTGACCCTAATGAATAAATCAGCCTATTTAACCGCCATGAATGTGACAACTTGGCGAGTGCGCGACACTAAGGTGAAACCTTATTTAGTGATTTGGGATGAAAATGGTGAGTTACCAGAAGCAGAGCCGCTTATTGACGCTGTGCTAACGCTTATCGACATAAAACGGGACGAATGTGATTTTGACTGTGAGCCCCATACGGGTAAACAGATCGTTTGGGATCTGCGGCGTCACAAAGTCAGGCCACGTACCGCATGGTTAGTGTCTGAGCCGTTGGCTGATTTATTGGTGGGTTGGCAGGCTAAAAGCGCGCTCTGGCAGCAGATTTACCAATGGCGCGACCAAGTTAGCGGCCAAGCTCCAAGCAAGTCTTAAGCTCTACTCGTAAATACATTAATAACCAATACATTGGAATACCAGCGTTGAACATCCCACCAGTAGATAGTCTATTCACAACACCATTCGCAGCACAATTGACCGCAGGTTTGCCTGTTGAGCTTGTGGCTCTCACGCTTGAAGATGTTCTCCAAATGGCGCAGCTTGAATCCTTGGCCCATAGCCATCCCATGAGCGAGGGGAATCTTGCCGATTGTTTTGGTCACTTGTACCGTGTCCTAGGTTTAAAGCTGAGTGCTCACTTAGAGGTAGATGCAAATACTGAGGCAAATATTGACGTCGCTTCGGATTCAGATACTTATCACGTCGAAGGACTCTTAGGGTTTGCGATAGTGCAGCAAATTATCGATGAAGTGACTTTATTGGATATTTGCCTATTACCGAGTCAGCAGGGCAAAGGTTACGGTAAGTTATTACTCAAGGCTGTGATGGCATCGGCCAAGGTATCGGGCGCTGTGGTGCTTATGTTAGAAGTGCGAGAGTCTAATCTCGCTGCCCGCGCTTTATATCAACAGGCTGGCTTTATTGAATCAGGACGTCGCAAAGGTTACTACCCGATAGAGGGCGGTAAAGAAGATGCTATCTTGATGGATTTAGCGATAACCCAAGAATAAGCTGAGCATTAGCATTCATGTCGTAAAACGACAGCTATACGAATCACTCTTCATAAACAACAGTCATAAACAACTGTCATAAAAAACAGCGCCTAAGCGCTGTTTTTCTATTTTAATAACCCTGAATTCTATATTACTTAAACTCAGCATCCCCTGAAGTTTGCATAAAGTTTTCCGCATCTAAGCAAGAGGGTTATTTCACTTCTTTACCTTGGGCTTGCAGGTCCGCATGGTAGCTTGAGCGCACTAATGGGCCACAGGCTGCATGGGTAAAACCTAACTCATCGGCTAAGGCTTTAAGCTCATCAAACTCTGCTGGTGGCACATAACGTTCAACCGGCAAATGGAACTTAGACGGCTGTAGGTATTGGCCTAAGGTCAGCATTTCAACTTTATGTTCACGCAGATCACGCAGTACTTGAGCGATCTCTTCGTTGGTTTCACCCAGTCCCATCATCAGGCCTGATTTAGTGGGCACATTTGGATGACGTTCTTTAAAGCGTTTTAGCAGATCGAGCGACCATTGGTAATTCGCACCTGGGCGCGCTTTACGATAATGCATGGGCGCCGTTTCTAAGTTGTGGTTAAACACATCAGGCGGCTCAGTCGATAAAATATCTAAGGCAGCATCGATACGACCACGGAAATCAGGCACTAAGGTTTCGATCTTGATGTCAGGATTTAGTTTGCGGATCTCACGGATACAATCGGCAAAATGCTGGGCGCCACCATCACGTAAATCGTCACGATCTACAGAGGTAATCACCACATATTTTAGCTTCATATCGCGGATAGTTTGCGCCAATTTAACTGGCTCTTCAGCATCAGGCTTAAGCGGACGACCATGGGCCACGTCGCAGAATGGGCAACGACGAGTACAAATCGCACCCAAAATCATAAAGGTTGCTGTGCCGTGGTTGAAGCATTCAGCGAGGTTAGGGCAAGAGGCTTCTTCACAGACCGAGTGCAGGCCATTTTTACGCAGCGCTTGCTTGATGTCTAAAATGCGTTGATTCGATGCCGGCAGTTTAACCCGTAACCAATCGGGTTTACGCAACATAGTGTCGCGCTCTGATGGGACGATTTTGATCGGAATACGAGACACTTTATCGGCATCTCTTAGTTTTACTCCGGGTTGTAAACGTTCAGGCCTATTCATGACGCTGCTAATCCTTGATGATGAACTAGGTGTTGATAGCCCAGTAATTGGCTAAAAGTAATAGTAAGTTGCTGGCCCGCTTCAATCACGGTTTGTGGTCCGCCAAGTGCTTTGCATTGCACCATTTCAAGACCGGCATAACCGCAAGGGTTGATGCGGCGAAATGGTGCTAAATCCATATCGACATTAAGTGCTAATCCATGGAATGAACAGCCTTTACGAATGCGTAATCCGAGGGAGGCAATTTTACGTTCATCCACATATACGCCCGGCGCATCGGCTTTGGCATAAGCGTTAATGTTGTACTTGGCGAGCATATCGACAATGCTTTGCTCTATATGAGTAACGAGCTGACGCACGCCGACTTTACTACGTTTTATGTCGAGAAGAGGATATACCACTAGTTGTCCAGGGCCGTGGTAAGTGACTTGGCCACCACGGTCCACTTGGATCACAGGAATATCGCCAGCATTCAAAATATGCTCGCTTTTACCAGCTTGGCCTTGGGTAAACACGGGTGGGTGTTCTACTATCCACAGTTCATCTGGGCTCTCACTATTACGCGTGTCAGTGTAATGCTGCATGGCATGCCACACTGATTCGTAATCTTGTTTTCCAAGATGCCGAATGTGCAAAGTCGTGTCTTGCAAGGGCAACCTCTCCCCTTAGAATTGAGTGGCGCTATTATACGCCTCTTGACCATAAATGTAAGACAGATCACATTTCATGGCCTTGAGGAATATTTATAGTACGCGGCGTACGCCTTCGATAGCGGCAAGTTCAGTGTACAAAATTTCGATATGGTCTTTGCTGGTCACTGTCACGCGGATAGTAATGGAGTGATAGCTACCTTTGCTCGACGTTTTTGTCGAAGGTGAATAATCACCCGGTGCATGTTTTTGTACCACAGCCACGACTTTGTCAGTTAGCGTTTCGTGGGCTTCACCGACGACCTTAAAAGGAAATGCGCAAGGGAAATCCATCAGTTCATCAAATTTAGTGTCTAACATACTCAGTACTCTTAGCGGCTATATTGGGATATATATGGTGGCGATTATACCCGATTCAAGGGCGATGCACTCCCCAAAAAAATAAAGCCACCCTAAGGTGGCTTTATTTATGGGACTTAGCTTAGCTAAACCATCCAGAAAACATCTGCTTAAAGTAATCGACTAATTTACTAAACCAGCTACCTTCGTTGACTTCTTGCAAGGTCACCAGTGGGAATTGGGCAATGTCTTTACCATCAAGTTGGAAGAATAGACGGCCTACAGTTTCACCTTTTTTCAACGGTGCATCTAATGGCTTAGTCAATTCGAAGTTTGCTTTCAAGTCTTTACCGCGGCCACGGCTGATCGTAATAGGTGTATCAGTTGCGACGCCTAAATCAACAGTGCTCTTGTCACCGTACCATATTTGTTGGGTTGTGAAGCTGTCACCCGCTTTGTAAGGCGTGACAGTTTCAAAGAAACGGAAGCCATAGGTCAGTAACTTTTTACTTTCAGCTTTACGGGCTGATTCACTTTGAGTACCCAGAACCACAGAAATCAAACGCATGCCGTCTTTGGTTGCAGATGCGACTAAGTTGTAACCTGCACCAGAGGTGTGGCCTGTCTTGATACCGTCTACGCTCATGCTGTTATCCCACAACAAACCATTACGGTTATATTGTTTGATACCGTTGAAGGTATAAAATTTTTCGCTATAGATGCGGTATTCTTCAGGAACGTCGCGGATTAAGGCTGCACCTAACAATGCCATATCATAGGCGGTTGTTTTGTGGTTTTCTGAGTCTAATCCATGGGAGTTTTCGAAGTAGCTATCACGCATACCCAGCTGTTTTGTCCATGAGTTCATCATGTCAACGAAGGCGCCTTCGGTGCCAGCGATATGCTCTGCCATAGCCACACACGCATCGTTACCCGATTGGATGATGATACCGCGGTTTAAATCCCCGACTTTAACGGTAGTACCGACTTCAATGAACATCTTCGAGGAGTCAGAGAAGTTTTTAGACCAGGCATTTTTACTGATAGTCACATCATCATCGACCGAGACATTGCCCGCTTTGATTTCTTGACCTATAACATAGCTGGTCATCATTTTAGTTAGGCTGGCTGGGTTAAGGCTTTCATAAGCGTTACTCTCAGCGATAATCTGGCCCGAATTATAATCCATCAAGACGAAAGCCTTGGCGGCCACTGCTGGTGCATCAGGTGTAATAATAGGCTGCGCAGCATAAACGGGGAGAGACACACTGGAAATTAGCAGCAATGTTTTAATGGGACTTTTTACAAAATTCATCATTAACTTGGCACGTCTTTTGGTTGTATTAAATGGAAAGGATTCGAGAAGATCTCCAACAGTGTACCACTTTCTGACTGTGGGTTTTAGTGAAGGTTCCTTCATCTCTATTTTTAAATCAATTTTGGTCCGAGCAAACAGTCATTACTCATGGACTATATAGCCCTCAGGAAACCCATTTTGCTGGACGTTATTGAGCAGTTTGTCTGCTAACTCAGGTTGGCCTATGGGGCCGAGCTGTAGTCTAAACATATTGTTTGCGGCTTGTACACGGGTCTTTACCTGATATTTTCGCTCCAGATTTTTCGCCATGGTATTGAGTTTGGCTTTATCTTTCGATGCGACTAACTGAATGTAATGATTACCTGTATCTTGCGCGCTGGCAATAGCCGAATTAGTGGCCGCGAAACTGCCGACATACACCACATCGAGTTTGATCCGCGCGGTTCCTTTGCCGAGCATGCCGAGTTTATAGGCGGCGGCGTAGGAGACGTCGAGAATACGGTCTGAGTGGAATGGCCCGCGATCGTTGATACGAATGATCACTTGCTTATTGTTATCTAAGTTAGTGATCCGAGCATAACTTGGCAGTGGCAGCGTTTTATGGGCACCTGACATGGAATACATGTCATAGGGTTCGCCATTGGATGTCTCATAGCCATGAAATTTTTCACCGTACCATGAGGCACGGCCCGTTTCACTAAAACCTTGGCCTGTGTTCATCACAGTGTAAGACTCGCCGTAAACCGTATAGGGCTTGTTACCGCGGCGACTATAGGGCTCGTACTTAGGCGTGGCATTTGGCACATGGTCCACATTGGGTGGATTGAGTGGCAACTTGTCATTCTTTAGCGAATAGCGCCCCTTGTTGGGATCCATATTTTTTTTGTTTGTGCTGGAGCTAGCTTGGTTTGGGCTCGAAGAACACGCAACAAGTGTGAAGCACGCAACCAAAGCGACAAGCTGTAAAAGATTATTTTTTAGCGGCATGCTGTTCCTTTAATTGTTGGCTAAATTGATAAACGGCCATTGAATACAAAGGACTGCGATTATAGCGAGTGATTACATAAAAATTGTTTAAGCCAAGCCAATAATCATCGTGATCGGCTTGTTCCAGTTTAATGAGTAAGGCTTTTTGCGAGACATCCAAGTCCCTCGCATCAGCCAAGGACAAGGTTGGCGTTAGAATATTGGCGACTTTATAATTGAGCTTTTCGCCTGCCCATACTTTCGCTTTTGGCGCTGTTTGGCTGCTATTGACCAGCGGTAAAGCAACAGGAGCATTGGCTTGCCAACCGTGTTCATGGAAATAATTGGCAACACTGCCAATCGCATCCTCTGGGCTTTGCAATAAATCGCGGTTACCACTGTTATCGAAATCGACGGCGTAATGGCGGTAACTTGAGGGAATAAACTGCCCATAACCCATGGCACCCGCATAGGAGCCTTTGAGGGTATTGATATCTAAGTGTTCTTCTTTGACTAATTTCATCAACTCACCAAATTCCTTGCGGAAAAAGGTGGCGCGAGGCGGATAGTGAAAACCTAAGGTATAGAGGGAATCAATCACAGGGTAATTACCTGTGAACTGGCCGTAGAAGGTTTCAATTCCAATAATGGCGACGATAATCTGTGGGTCGACTTGGTACTTAGCCGCCGCTTTAGCAATGGTTTTCTCGTGTTTTTTCCAAAAAGCGAGCCCAGCATCAAGACGTTTTTCTGTTAAAAAAATCGGGTAATACACATGCCAAGGTTTTGCTTCCCATGGACGGGTCATCGCATCGATAACCCCTTGGTTGTATTTTGCTTTGTCGAGAAAAGCGAGCACTTCTGTCCGAGTAAAACCTTGTTTTACTTGAGCTTGGATAAACTCTTCTTTAAGCTCAGCGGGAGTGGCGGGTACTAATACTTTATCCACTGCGGGAGCCACTGGGGTGCTTGAAGCGGGTGCCTGCGCGGGTGTCGGTTCATTTGCCGTGGTGCATGCGACTAAGCATGAACTTAAACACAGTAAACCGAGTGGAGCCAAATAAGCTCGGAGAGTAGGCATAAAAAAGTCCCTAAAATTATCTATCTACGAAACGTCTATGGGTATGAATGCTCATAAGAATGCCAAACCCTGTCATCAATGTCAGCATGGAGGTTCCACCATAACTGACAAGGGGCAGTGGTACACCTACCACGGGCAGGATACCTGAAACCATGCCAATATTCACAAAAACATAAACGAAAAACGTCAGCGTGATACTGCCAGCCAGTAGACGAGCGAAACTGGTTTGTGCGCGGGAGGCGATGACTAACCCACGGCCTATGATGTAAAGGTACATAATTAACAGTAAGATACTGCCAATTAAGCCAAATTCTTCACCTATCACCGCAAAGATAAAATCGGTATGGCGCTCGGGAATAAACTCAAGCTGTGATTGAGTGCCTTCGAGCCAACCTTTGCCCCAAAGCCCACCTGAGCCGATGGCGATTTTCGACTGGATAATGTGATAACCCGCGCCGAGGGGATCTTGTTCAGGATCGAGCAGGGTTAATACCCGCGTTCTTTGGTAATCGTGCATCAAGAAATACCAAAGGATAGGCAGGAAGGCGAGTACTGCCGCGATAAAACTGCCAACAATGATCCAGCTCATGCCCGATAAAAACAGCACGAAAATCCCCGATGCGGCCACCAAAATTGAGGTGCCTAAGTCGGGTTGTTTAGCGATCAATAGGGTTGGTACGAGTAAAATCACTCCTGCGCCAGCGAGGTAACGTTTCTTGGGGGGAAGAGGGAACTTACTGATATACCAAGCCATTGTGATGGGGAAGGCGAGTTTAATAAGCTCTGAGGGTTGGAACTCCATAAAGCCTAAGTTCAACCAGCGCTGCGCGCCTTTATTGATTTCACCGAAAAAGTGTACCCCAAGCAGCAAGACAACCCCCGCAAGATAAATGGGTAATGCCCAACGTTTAAGCGCTTCAGGATTGATTTGTGCCATGGTAAACATGATGCCTAGCGACAACACCATACGGAATAGTTGTCGTTCCATCATCTCTAAATCTGCACCGCTGGCAGAATAGATGACAAACAGGCCAAAGCCCATCACAGCTAATAGTCCGAGCAATAATGGCAAGTCTATGTGCAAGCGTTGCCAGATGTTTTGATATTGGCTATGGGTACTCATGGTATGGGTTTCCAAGTATCTCTAAGCATATATTCATCGAGCATAGCTCGAGCGACTGGGCCAGCATTTGCGCCGCCCCAACCTGCGTTTTCCATCACGACGGCGAGGACGATTTTAGGATCCTCGAAGGGCGCATAGGCCACAACTAAGGCATTATCGCGGAAATGTTCGGCAATTTTACTGGCATCGTATTTAGTATTTTCCGCCACGCCGATGACCTGTGCAGTACCGGTTTTCATTGCGGCAGTGTAAGTGGCATCGGTAAAGCGTGACTTATTTGCAGTTTGGCGCATAGCTTCGTTGATGATGTTCCAGTTACGGGGATTTTTAAGTTCAATTGGCGGTAACTCATTAATCGGTGAGTCAATTTTGGCAGTATTGTCTTTAATGGATCTCAGCAGATGTGGCGGGAGACGGCGGCCTTTGTTGGCCATAATCCCAACGGCATTAGCGAGTTGTAATGGCGTTGCCGTCCAATAACCTTGGCCAATACCGACGGAAATGGTGTCGCCTATATACCAAGCTTGATTGTACTTTAAGCGTTTCCATTCCTTGGATGGCATGTTGCCAGCCGATTCTTCAAAGATATCAATCCCTGTATTTTGGCCAAAGCCAAATTGCTCCATAAAGCGGGCGATATGATCGACACCGACCTTATAGGCTAACTCATAGAAAAAGGTATCGCAGGATTCTACAATCGCGCTATAAACGTTGACCCAGCCATGCCCCCAGCGTTTCCAGTCGCGGTATTTACGTTCAACACCAGGTATTTGCCAAAAACCGGGATCCCACACTCGGGTACTCTCGCTAATGGCTTTCTCATCAAGGCCTAACAGTGCGAGGTGAGGCTTGATGGTAGACGCAGGTGCATATTGACCTTGAGTCGCACGGTTGATCAAAGGGCGGGATTTATCATTGAGTAACGCACTGTAATCTTTGCTATTAATGCCTTGTACAAACTGGTTTGGATCATAGCTTGGGCTCGATACCATAGCTAATACTCCACCGTCACGGGGATCGATGGCAACAATAGAACCGCGCAGACCTGTGAGTAGTTCCACCGCTTTTTGTTGCAGCTTGAGATCTAAGGTGAGGTAAATATCTTGCCCCGGCTCTGGCGGCACAATTTTTAAGGTGCGAATGGCGCGGCCGCGGTTGTTCACTTCTTCTTCTAAGTGTCCGGGTTTGCCATGCAGCAAAGATTCATAAAATTTTTCAATGCCTTGCTTACCAATGTCTTTGGTTGCCGCATAGTTTTTCCACAGATCGCTGCGTTCAAGTTGGGCGCGATCTCGGGTGTTAATTTTGCCTACATAGCCCAGCACATGGGTGATTTGCGCGCCGTAGGGATAGTTACGTTTAAGACCCGCTTCGACTGAAATACCCGGAAATCTGTGTTGGTTAACACTAAAAATGGCCACTTGCTCTTCGGTGAGCTGGTTTTTCAGTGTTAACGGTTTGAAACGGCGATGAAATTTCAGGGCGTCAGTAAAGGTTTCGCGCTCGTCATCGCTGATCTCAATTAACTTGCCGAGTTCATCTAAGGTCTCTGACATGTTACTGATTTTTTCAGGCACGAGATCGAGGGAATAAAAGGGTAAATTTTCAGCTAAAAGTATGCCGTTGCGATCGTAAATGAGACCACGACTAGGGGCAATTGGAACAACACGGATGCGATTATCATTTGAGCGAGTTGCATAATCTTTATAGGATTCAACCTGTAAATGATAAAGGTTGGTGACTAGTACGCAAAATAGAGCGAAAACGCAAAAAAAAGTGAAAAGCGCCCTGCGCTTAAAAAGAGACGCCTCGGCGGCGTGATCATGCATTGTTATCCGCTTTTTTGGCGACACTTATGCTATCTCCGGCTGATCCCATGACGGGTGGTTGACACTCGTTAACATCAAGATCCCGCTATTCTCTATGGTAGGGGTGATTCGTGTTCACGCTCCACGCGCGGTACAAACTTTCGGCAACCACCACCCGTACGAGTGGGTGAGGTAAGGTTAATGCCGAAAGACACCAACTTTGGTTTGCCGCTTCTTTGCAAGCTGGCGCTAATCCTTCAGGTCCACCAATCAGTAAACTGACGTCGCGACCATCGAGTTGCCATTTAGTCAGCGCGGTTGCTAGCTCGGGGGTCGTCCAGTTTTTGCCGGGGAGATCTAAGCTAACAATATGATTACCTTTGGGAATGGCCGCCAACATTTGTTCGCCTTCTTTTTGAAGTATCCGGACAATGTCGGCATTTTTCCCCCGCTTTCCAGCGGGTATTTCGATAAGCTCCAGCGCCATATCACGGGGAAAACGGCGCTGGTATTCTTCGAAACCACGGGTAACCCAATCGGGCATCCGTGTTCCTACTGCGATGAGCTGTAACTTCATCAGTCTTGCTTTTCTGACCAGAGCTTTTCAAGCTGGTAGAAATCACGGGTTTGATCTTGCATAACGTGCAGGATCACATCGCCCATGTCCACAAGAACCCATTCGCTGCTTTCGCGGCCTTCAACACCTAAAGGTGGAATACCGGCTTTTTTCGCTTCAACCACAAGGTTTTCGGCGATAGCTTTAACGTGAGTCTTTGATGTACCTGAACATATGACCATGTAGTCAGTGATGTTAGATTGCTTACTGACATCCAGAACAACAACGTCTCTGGCTTTCAAGTCGTCGATCTTGTCGACAACAAACTGTTTTAATTCCGCGCTCTGCACGCTGGCGTACCTCATTAATTTTAAATAGCGCGGTAGTATACCAGTGTTGATGCTGGGAATACATTGTCATTGGCAGTTGAGTTGGCGATATCTGCTTACGGTTCGAGCTAAGGTAAGTCAAGTCGTTGATTTTTTATGTAATCTAGCGTGACTGGCATGAGTAAATCGGCGGGCATTTCGCCTTTTGCCAGTTGTTCACGAATGAGCGTCGAGGAAATATCCTGTGGCGTAATTGTAACAGGGAAAATCTGCCCACTGTTTTTATGGACACTGCGAGTATGCCCTTCCAGTGCCCCTTGGGGCGCTTGACTGCGGGCCGTCAATATCTGCTGCATAGGATGCTCTGCATCGAGCTGCCAACCCGGGCGCTGACAGACAACGAGATGGGCAAAGTCGAACAGGCGTTGCCACTCATACCAGCTTTTTAATTGGAGGAAAGAGTCCATCCCCATGATAAAAAACAGCTCGTCTTCCGAATGTAAGGCTTTCAGTTGCTCAAGCGTGACAACTGTGTAGGAAGGCGTGTCACGTTTAGCTTCGATGTCGCACAGTGCAAATCCGTCGAGTTGCTGACAGACATCAGCTACCATTTTGAGGCGCTGTGTTGTGGTTAAGTTCGGCTGCTGTTTATGGGGCGGAATATGGTTCGGCATCAGTAGGATTTTATCCAAGGCTAATGCTTGTTTCACTTCCATCGCCGGACGGATATGACCATAGTGTATCGGGTCAAAGGTGCCGCCTAAAATACCAATACGCATATCAACTCTTTGGTTAATCAATGATTAGTCTATGGCTATATGTGCCAGGTGCCGATGGGCTCTAGGATCAAATAACAGACACAGGTGGCTCAGACCGGTCCAATCCTCTTTACCCTGCTGCTTTAAGTTGAGCTCAAGTTTCGAGGCGAGGGCGAGCATATGTTCGAGTTGTTCAAGGCTGAGTCGTTGCAGCGCCGCTTGATACAGTGGTTTACGTTTATCCCAAATTCGATGTTTACCCCAGAGTGCACTTAGCGCAACGCCTTGGGCTTGCTCGCATTTCAAATTGAATAACAAACCGAGTTCTTTAAACAAGGCCCACAGCAGGATAGGTAAGGCAGTGCCTTCGCCATTGAGCTGGGCTAGCATGTGCTGCGCGCTATCCTGTTTATTATTCAGCAATGCATCCGTGAGTTGGAATACGGTGAAGCGCGACTGATCTTCAAAATAGTGGCCCAGTTCGTCGGCACTGACGGGTTTTGCTGGGCTCAGGAGTTGCAGCAACTGCATGGCTTGATCGGCAGCCAGTAAATTCCCTTCATACAGAGAATGCAGCATAGCACGGGCATCAGGCTGCAGATTGAGCTTAAAGTGCTTGATGCGGCCATCAAGCCAGCGCATAAACTGCTCGCCCTCTGGCGTGGCGCAGGGCAGATACATGCCATGGGCATCTAAGGTCTTAAACCATTTACTGTTGGTTTGCTCTGTGGCGAGCTTTGGCCCTTCGATAATCAACAGCATATCGGGATTGGGCGTCTGCAATAGGGCTTGCAGTGTGCTTGAGCCTTCGGCACCGGGCTTAGCTTGGGGAAGGGTTAGCTCAATCAAGCGTTTACTGGAAAACAGGCTCATGGCCTGCCATTCCTGAGTCAGATCGTTCCAATTAAAGCCCGTCTCTTGAATGAGTTGGACTTTTTCATCGAATCCCTGACGCTTGGCGAATTGGCGGATCTGATCTTTGGTGGTTTCAATCAACCAAGGATCATCCCCAAAAATCAGATAACAAGGAAATAACTGGTTAAGGTGGCGGGAGAGTTGGTCTGGATAGACTCTCATTTAATGATAGCCCCGCATTAATTCACCTCAGTACTGGCCATTGCCTGCAGAATACGATCGGCAGCTTGGATACGCATTTCCTTCGTCAGCAATTCCATTTCACGACTCTTTGCCAATGCGGTACGCGGATCGTCTAAGTAGTCGCGGCGAATTTCAACCTTGAAAGGCTGCGCTTCTTTGCCCGGCAGTGCCACAGCAAATTCGACTAAATAAATTAGCTCATACTCGGCGACGTTACCTGTGGGGTACAAAGATAATGTCGAGCGTTCAAGGGAGTCGGTGATTAGCCTTAATACTGGAACGTCATCGGCGGCGTCGACAACTTGGATATTGTTCAAGCGCAGGCGTTCACGCACCAGACGGGTGAGTTCACTGTATTCATCCACGCTGCTCAAACTCAAATGATTGAGGGCATCAGGGATCTGATAACTGCGTTGAAGCTTAAAACCGCAACCAGCACTGGTCATAATGACCAGTGCCATGATTGCGAAGCATATGCGTTTGATTAGCATAGATTTCGCGGTTTCCTATTCGTGGTATACCCTGCTGACTTGAAGTTGCAGCTATGCTGCAACTTCATTGGCTTTGAGTATAGCGAGTTATTAGCAGCCGTTAATTGGCCACTATGCTGAGCAGTTTGCCCGGCACATAGATCACTTTACGTACTGTCAGGCCGTCTAGGTATTTGATCACGTGTTCATCACTCATGCCTAAGGCTTCTACTGATTCTTTATCAGCGTCGGCTGCCACTGTGATTTTTGCGCGAACTTTACCGTTAACTTGCACAACGATGAGCTTGCTGTCTTCAACTAGCGCAGCTTCATCAACGATTGGCCATTGGCTATCTTCGATGTTGCTTGCATTACCTATCTCGTTCCACAGGTTAAAGCTCACATGTGGAATGATAGGGTACAGCAAACGTACGATGGCGGATAAGGCTTCGCCGATAATGGCGTTGTCTTGGCCTGTCGTTTGTGGCGCTTTTTGCAGATGGTTCATCAGTTCCATCACGGCGGCAACCGCAGTGTTGAACATCTGACGGCGGCCGATATCGTCGGTCACTTTCGCGATCGTCTTGTGGACCTCACGGCGCAGCGCTTTTTGCTCGCTTGTTAACTTGCTGACATCTAAGGCTTCGCTATTGTCTTGGGCGATATACTCGCTTGCAAGTTTCCACAGACGTTTAATGAAGCGGTGTGCGCCTTCAACGCCAGACTCTTGCCATTCCAGAGTTAATTCTGGTGGTGAGGCGAACATCATAAATAGGCGAACCGTATCGGCGCCGTATTTTTCGACCATGACTTGAGGATCGATACCATTGTTTTTCGACTTAGACATCTTGCACATGCCGGTATAAACCAGCTCGTTGCCGTCTTTGTCGATAGCCTTAGTAATACGGCCCTTGTCGTCTTTTTCTGTAGTCGCTACATCTAAAGGCGAAACCCATACACGGGCGCCTTTTTCGTTGATGTAGTAGAAAGCATCGGCCAACACCATGCCTTGGGTCAGCAGTTGTTTGGCTGGCTCGTTAGAGTTAACCAGACCCGCATCCCGCAGCAACTTGTGGAAGAAGCGGAAATATAACAAATGCATACAAGCGTGTTCGATACCGCCAATGTATTGATCCACAGGTAGCCAGTAGTTGGCTTTAGCAGGATCTAACATTTCGTCTGCATGCGGGCTGCAATAACGGGCGTAATACCAAGACGATTCCATAAAGGTATCGAAGGTATCGGTTTCGCGCAGCGCATCTTGACCGTTGACTTGGATTTTCGCCCATTCTTTATCGGCCTTGATAGGGCTTTGAATCCCGTCCATCACGACATCTTCTGGCAGTAATACTGGCAGTTGATCAGCTGGCGTTGGGATCACAGTGCCGTCGGCTAAGGTCACCATAGGAATAGGTGCGCCCCAGTAACGCTGACGTGAAACACCCCAATCGCGTAGACGATAGTTGACTTGGCGCTTACCTTTACCTTCGGCGACTAACTTGTTAGCGATGGCATTAAAGCCCGCTTCAAAGTCTAAACCGTCAAACTCTCCCGAGTTAAACAGTACGCCTTTTTCGGTATAAGCGGCTTCGCTAATGTCCACTTCGCCATCAACAGGCTTGATCACAGCCTCAATTGCTAGACCGTATTTTTTTGCAAATTCAAAGTCACGTTGGTCGTGCCCAGGAACTGACATTACGGCACCTGTGCCATAGTTCATCAACACAAAGTTAGCTGCCCAAATCGGCACTTGCTTACCAGTGATCGGATGAATGGCGAAAAGCCCTATAGCGACACCGCGTTTTTCCATAGTCGCGAGTTCGGCTTCAGATGTTGTGCTGTTTTTGCACTCATCGATAAAGGCGGCAAGCTCAGGATTGGTTTGCGCGGCGATTTCAGCTAATGGATGACCTGCGGCAATCGCCACATAGGTCACACCCATTAAGGTATCTGGACGTGTGGTATAGATATCGAAGGTTTTATCGTGACCTGCGACGCCGAAGGTCATTTCTACACCTTCGCTGCGACCAATCCAGTTGCGCTGCATGGTCTTAACCTGTTCAGGCCAGCCATCTAAGGTATCGATATCGTTTAACAATTCTTCTGCATAGGCAGTGATCTTAATAAACCACTGTGGAATTTCTTTTTGTTCCACAGGGGTATCACAGCGCCAGCAGCAACCGTCTTGAACTTGCTCGTTCGCCAGTACGGTTTCATCGTTTGGACACCAGTTGACTGAAGCTGTCTTTTTATAGACTAGGCCCTTCTCGTACAACTTAGTGAAGAACCATTGTTCCCAGCGATAATATTCAGGGGTACAAGTGGCGATTTCACGGCTCCAATCGTAACCAAAACCCAGCAATTTCAGCTGGTTCTTCATGTATTCTATGTTTTCATAGGTCCATGGCGCAGGCGCAGTCTTGTTGTTAATCGCGGCATTTTCTGCGGGTAAACCAAAGGAGTCCCAACCAATAGGCTGGAGCACGTTTTTGCCTTGAAGACGTTGAAAGCGTGCAACTACGTCACCTATGGTATAGTTGCGTACGTGTCCCATGTGGAGTCTGCCAGAAGGGTACGGAAACATCGAAAGGCAATAAAACTTTTCTTTGTTTGCGTCTTCAGTGACTTCGAAGGTTTTGTTGTCATGCCAGTGCTTTTGCACTAAGGCTTCAATTTCTGAGGGATTATATTGCTCTTGCATCACTCTATTTCCGGCAGTGCCGCCTATTATTGGATCTAACGCCATATCAGCGCGAGTAAGATCTGCATAGAATAAACTAGAAGCGATGCATTAAAAAGGTTCGTATGAAGGAGTATTGGTTATGAATGATAGAAGTAACGCGTTACTAGGACTGTATCAAGCCTTAATTACCGAAGTGAAATCTCAATTTTCAGAAGATAACACTATGACTGTAAAGAACTTATTCAATTCTGTCACTCAAGGTAAGGAGTATTTACGTCTTAAAGAACAGGCAGGGGAAGATGAACTCGCTTTAGTCGAACAATTCTTAAAGCGTGATATTACGAGTTTTCTCCGTGAGCAGAACGCGGATAGTTTGAGTCATAGCCCAACCGTGATTACTTTAGAGAATACGCTTTGGCATTGGCTCAGTGAAATCACCGACCGCAGCCAAGTAGAATGGCATGAGTTAACGCAAGATTTTAAGCACCAAGGCTACTACAAGAGTGGTGATATTGTGAATCAGGGCATCATGGTGTGCACTAACTGTGGTAATGAAATGAGTATTGAATTTCCAAGTCCCATCCCTGACTGTCCTGAATGTGACCATGAAGAATTTACCCGCGAGCCGCTAACGCCTTAATCAAGGTGGTGATGTTATGCAGCTAAAACGACGCCTCAGCGTCGTTTTTTTTTGAGTTCTATTAGACCTAAATGGCTCATATTTGCATTAATTAGGCTGTATCAACTGTTGGTACGAGAGTAGTTGAGGATTTGACCGCCAAAGGGCGCTAATAAAAATTCAGTGTGAATGGGTTTATGTTGCGTGTGTTCGTAACCTAAGGTGACCATACGTTTACTGAATTTGGCATGATTACCACGACCGGGATCGACTAAGACTACATCACAAATTGGTTTAGCATGCTGCTCAATAAATTGTGATAAGAGATCGGCATGTTTTTGTTCGTACAAGAGATCGCTGCCGATAATGAGGTCAAATAAACCTAAATTAGTTTGTGCATCTGCCCACCCTGTTCGAACAAACGGAATCGCACGACCATGATTTAAATCGACATTCTGTTTAAGGAAATTCTCCGACTCAGGGTGATAGTCGGTTGCTGTGATGTCGGCATGTCTGTGGTTTAGCACTAGACTTGCCAGCCCTATACCGCAGCCAACTTCAAGAATGCGTTTATTATCAATTTGATAATCGGCCATATGATGGGATAGCACTTGGCTAGACGGCCAAACTATGCCAAATAATGGCCAAGTTGCGGAGGAAATACCGAGCTTTTCAGCTTCGCCATCTAGGTCTTCAAATTCTTGGTTATTTCTTAGGGTTCTGACATGAATGTCGAGATCCCCAAATTCGTGGGTTTGGTAGCGCACGCGAAGCTGTGCCATAGAGTTGCCTTGACTGTGTACCTTGGTTAAGGAACGAGGTAATGGTACCAATCATATTGGCTATGCAGACACAGTACTGCGATTGGTATAAGGCCACGTCTAATCGTTCACCTTAACGTGGAACGCGCAATCAGCCTAATGTATTCGCAGACAATTGCGGGATAACACAGGTTAACTGAGTGTCAGCCTAACAACCTTGGGTGTTGATATCATATTGCGGCGGAGTGTTGGCATCGCTGGCTTGGGTGTAGCGGAAATAGCATTGGTCATCATTCACTAAGGAATTGTTGTTAAGATCGTAGCCTATATAAGTGATATCAATGCCTTGATATTGGATGATAAATTTATCATCTGAGGTGATCCATTTTTCCACATCAGTATTATCGAGGTAACCCCATTTTAATCGTGTATCTGGAGTGCCATCACCATTGAGGTCGATATCAATAATATCATCGCGCCCAGCTACCGCTTGGCTCAGTAGGCTAGGCATTTGGGTTTTTGAGTAAGCTAGCATATTGGCTGTTTTAACGCTGGCCTGTACTTGGCTTAAGGTTTGTATCCGCGCTTCTTTACTTAAACCGATAAATCTAGGTGCGGCGATCACAGCCAAGATCCCAAGCACAATAATCACAACGACAAGTTCAATTAAGGTAAAACCTGCCACATCTTGTTTATTGACTTGGTAATGCATGGCCTAAATCCTATTGCGCTTTAAAACGTCGGGCAAGACCAAGAAGAACGATTAAACCACAGAGTATCAGTAGGGGCATTTGGCCTAATTTTGCAAACCAAGTTTGCCCTGTGACTAATGGAATGGTTGCGCTTAGCACACCTATTTCAAACTGTGGCAATGACGCTGTGATATTGCCATGCTCATCGACTATGGCTGTCACGCCATTGTTGGTTGCGCGTAATAGAGGCCGACCCAATTCAACCGCGCGCATTTGAGCGATCTCCATATGCTGTAATGGCCCATTTGAGCTACCAAACCATGCATCGTTAGAGACAGTTAATAGTATATCTGTCCCTTGATTAACGTTGTCGCGCAACTGTTCCGGAAAGGCTATTTCATAACAAATCGCGGGAGCGATTTTATGGCCTAGGGCGCTGAGGTTAGGCTGTTGATATTCGCCTCGCGTAAAGGACGACATGGGCAAATTAAAGAAAGGTGCTATCGGGCGCAGCAGCGCTTCAAAGGGGACAAACTCGCCAATTGGCAACAGATGGTGTTTCTTAAATTGATTGCTACCATCGCCCTCATAGTCTGGGCCTGCTTGTTGTTTCTGATTATGATTACCAAGCACAATCAATGAATTATAGAACTCATTGTTTTGATGGCTAATAATGCCAGTGATAATTGAGGTATGGTTTAGATTGGCGACTTTATTGGCGTTATCTAAAAAATCCTGCACCATAGATTCTGGCGCTGGAATTGCCGCTTCTGGCCAAATAATGATATCGGCATCCAGATGTTCGCGGGATAAATCCATGTATTTTAACAGTGTCGGCCACAGGGCATCGGGTTCCCATTTCATGCTTTGGGGAATATTGCCTTGCACCAGCGCCACTTTAACATTTTCACCTGTAGGATGAATGTCCCAAAGTTTAGGCGCAGCCCACACGGCCAGAATACTGAGCGGCAGTAAAAGCAGTAAACTCTTATAACGCTTAGTAAAACAAAGCGCTAATGCACCAGCGAGCATGGCCAATACAAAACTTATTCCCAGTGTGCCTATGATACTGGCAAGGGGTTTTAGCGGCCCTTGAGTTTGCGAGTAACCCGCCCATAACCAAGGGAAGCCTGTCATTACCCAGCCACGAGCCCATTCGGTCAAGGTCCATAATGCGGGGAATAAGGCGAGATTACGCCAAAGACCAAATCGAGTTTCACCATCATGGCTCAGCGTTTTAGTTAACCAAACCAGCGCTAAACCAGTTAGCGCGGGATACAAGGCTAAATACAAGGCTAACAAGGCCATTAACCCAACGGAGGCAATGAGCGGCATACCACCAAAGGTATCCATGCTCACGTGAACCCAGCTGATCCCTACGGCAAAACAGCCAAATCCAAAGCTTAACCAATAGTAAAAGCTTGCCTTAGTGCTCAGCGTTCGGCTGTGCCAGAGGGCAATCGCCATGGCAAACGGATAGATTATCCAAATGGAATAGGGCGCAAATGAAAGCGCCGTACTGGCGCCAAGAGCAAATGCCAGTACGAGTCTCAAAGCACTAGGTTGGGACTGTTGTTGGGCAAAAGCCCTGATTTTTTTTAGCACGAGTGATTATTCTACGTCTTCGCCAGTATTAGGATCGGGGAGTTTAACTCTGAGTTGGATTAAACGCCTAGTGTCAGCATTGATGACTTTAAATTCTATGCCTTCAATGATGATGCTCTCGTTACGTTCTGGCAGATGGCCAAAGGCGTGTGAGACTAAGCCACCGACGGTATCAAACTCTTCATCGCTGAATTCAGTGTTGAATTCTTCGTTGAAATCTTCGATTGGCGTCAAAGCTTTAACCATATAAACCGTGTTACCGACTTTGCGGATTTCGGTTTCTTCAGTGCTATCATGGTCGAATTCGTCTTCAATCTCGCCGACAATTTCTTCAAGAATATCTTCGATAGTCACGAGTCCCGATACACCGCCGTACTCGTCAACCACAATCGCCATATGGTAGCGTTGAGAGCGGAATTCTTTTAGCAGAACATCGACGCGTTTGCTTTCGGGCACAACCACGGCGGGACGGATCACGCGATCCAGTGAGAAGGGCTCATCACTGTTGGAGAAACCGTAAGGGATCAAATCTTTGGCAAGCAATATGCCTTCGATATGGTCTTTATCTTCGTTAACAACGGGGAAGCGCGAGTGACCTGAACCAATCACAGTCGCAAGTAACTCTTCGACCGAGTTGTCTATCTGGAGGGCGACAATTTGAGCTCTTGGGATCATGATATCCCGAACACGCATATCAGAAACGTCTAATACACCTTTTATCATCTCGCGGGTGTCTTGGGTGATCAAATCGCGCTGCTCGGCACCATCAATCACATCGACTAGATCTTCGCGATTTTGAGGTTCGCCCTGAAATAGCTGACTTACTCTATCAAACCAACCTTTCTTGTGGGCGTTCGTACTAGGGGGGATATCGTCACTCATAGTTTTCTCATTAGCTTTTGATAGGAATTATCTTAGCTAATTATTGTTCCTTATATGGGTCAGTAAAACGTAAGCTTTCAATGAGTTGAGTCTCTAATGACTCCATCTCTTCGGCTTCTTCATCGTCGATGTGATCATACCCTAGCAGATGCAAGCAACCATGTACAACCATGTGTGCCCAGTGCGCTTCTAGTGGTTTTTGTTGTTCACGGGCTTCATTTTCAACGACTGCCGCGCAAATGACAAGATCTCCGAGTAAAGGAAGTTCAATTTCTGGTGGTGCTTCAAAGGGAAATGACAGTACATTGGTCGGTTTGTCTTTACCCCGATAGGTATTGTTGAGCATTTGGCTCTCGCGGCTATCGACGATACGTATGGTTAATTCAGCTTCATCCATGCTATTGCCAATTGCGGTAGTGACCCAAAGGGCGAATTGTTCGTCCGTTGGTAGCCACTCACTGGTGCTGGCATGTTGAATATCTAAGGCTAACTCAAGACTCATGTGTTGCGGCTTCCTGCTGTTGCTTTTGGTACTGGCTTTCTTTTTTGGCTTTTAAGGTTTGCTCTTTTAACTCGAAGGCTTCATAGGCTTCAACGATACGGGCAACCACAGGATGGCGCACTACATCTTGGGAGACAAAAAAGTTAAAGCTGATTTCTTCGACTTGGCTTAACACTTCAATCGCGTGACGTAGTCCTGACTTTTGATGTTTAGGTAAGTCGGTTTGAGTGATGTCACCTGTGATCACCGCACGGGAATTGAAACCGATACGGGTAAGGAACATCTTCATCTGCTCGATTGTGGTGTTTTGGCTTTCATCGAGAATAATAAAGGCATCGTTTAAGGTACGACCGCGCATATAGGCAAGCGGCGCCACTTCTATTACATTTTTCTCGATAAGGCGTTCCACTTTTTCAAAGCCAAGCATCTCGAACAGGGCATCGTAGAGGGGGCGTAAATAAGGGTCGACCTTTTGGCTGAGATCGCCAGGTAAGAAACCGAGTTTTTCACCCGCTTCCACCGCAGGGCGAGTCAGCAGAATGCGGCGCACTTCTTGGCGCTCTAACGCATCTACTGCCGCTGCTACGGCAAGGTAGGTTTTGCCCGTTCCTGCAGGACCAATACCGAAGGTAATATCGTGACGCGTAATATTGGCCACATATAAGCTTTGATTCGGATTGCGTGGCTTAATGACACCGCGGCGGGTTTTGATATTAATACCGCTGTCGTCGTTAGTGTCTGCTTGCTCTAGGGCAATGGCCGCTTGAATAGCGATATGGACTTGCTCAGGCTCAAGATCGGGCGTGCTGCCTTTAACCGTTTGGGTCTCGATGTAGAGTTCTTTGAGTAAGTTGTTGGCGCTTAAACAATTGCGTGGCAGTCCGGTGATCTGGAAATGATTGTTCTTACGGACGATTTCGACGCCAACGCGACGTTCTATCTGCTTGATATTGTCATCGAATGGACCGCACAGTGAAGCCAAACGGCGTGTTTCTGCGGGTTCGAGATACAGATTCATGGTAGTTAATTTACTGGACAAATAGCACTCCCAATAGCGAATAAGAAAGCAAGGTACGAGGTTGGTTAACCATCGCAAGATAATTTTAGTTTACGAGCCATAGCCGATAATTGCTAACGGAAAATAACAATTGCCTCGGTAGACTTAAACAAAAGTGCGTGAAAGCAAAAGGGCGACTAAGTCGCCCTTCTTTATATAGGTATTTTTTAAGTTAAGCCGATTTAGCGCTTATGGCTTAAATTGAGTCACACCCAGTTCATCATCTTGCTTGCGCTTGGCCAGAATTTCAGCAGGGCGCAGGCTACGACGTAGATCCATTTCATCTTCGCCGCGGATAAAGACACCGCGCAGTGAGTTAGTGTAAACGTCGACAATTTCGACATCCACGAAAGTACCAATGTGTTTTGGTTGACCTTCGAAGTTCACCACTCGGTTGTTCTCAGTACGGCCGCGCAGTTCCATAGGATTTTTCACCGATGGTCCTTCAACCAGAATACGTTGCACTGTGCCCATCATGTGGCGGCTGTAGCGCATGGCTTGCTGGGTGATGCGGTCTTGCAGAATCGCCAGACGTTGTTTTTTCTCTTCCATATCGACGTTATCGGGTAAATCTGCCGCTGGCGTGCCCGGACGTGCGCTATAGATAAAGCTGAAGCTGTGGTCGAAACCTATGTCTTCAATCAACTTCATGGTATCGGCGAAGTCTTCTTTGGTTTCGCCAGGGAAGCCAATGATAAAGTCCGAGCTGATTTGAATCCCTTCACGGGCTTTACGCAGGCGGCGGATGATTGACTTATATTCAATCGCCATATGGCCGCGTTTCATCGCCGTGAGAATACGGTCAGAACCCGATTGCACTGGTAAGTGCAAGAAGCTTACAAGTTCAGGGGTATCTTCGTAAACGTCGATGATATCTTGTGTAAATTCAATCGGGTGACTGGTCGTGAAGCGGATACGGTCGATACCGTCGATGGCTGCCACGAAGCGCAGTAATTCCGCAAAAGTACAAATTGCGCCATCGTGAGTTGCGCCGCGATAGGCATTCACGTTTTGGCCGAGCAAGTTTACTTCGCGCACACCTTGCTCTGCCAATTGGGCGATTTCAAGGATAATATCGTCCGATGGACGGCTGACTTCTTCGCCGCGAGTATAAGGTACAACACAGAACGAGCAGTATTTGCTGCAACCTTCCATGATAGACACAAACGCGGTTGGGCCTTCGGCGCGTGGCTCTGGCAGACGGTCGAATTTTTCGATTTCAGGGAAGCTGATATCGATAACCGCTTTATCACCACGGCGCACTTGCTCGATCATCTCGGGCAGACGGTGCAAGGTTTGTGGTCCGAAAATAATGTCGACACATTGGGCTCTGTCTTTAATGGCTTTGCCTTCTTGTGAGGCAACACAGCCGCCCACGCCAATAATCAAATTGGGATTTTTATCTTTAAGCGTCTTCCAGCGTCCTAGCTGATGGAACACTTTTTCTTGCGCTTTTTCGCGGATAGAACAAGTGTTGAGCAGGAGAATGTCTGCCTCAGACGCTTCTTCAGTCAAGGTATAACCTTGGTATTCGCCTAACAGATCAGCCATCTTGGATGAGTCATACTCATTCATTTGACAGCCCCAAGTCTTGATATGGAGTTTCTTACTCATCAGTTGTGTCGCCCTAAGATGACCAATAAAAATAGCGCGACATTTTACCTGCTGTTACGGCTGCTGACCAGCTTTGTCCACACTTTTAGCTGTTGGCTTTTGCCAAGTACGATACCCTCACAAATGGTAGGTTTTATTGTTCGGCTGCATTTGGGCAAGATTAATATTGTTAACAGGCTGAGCTTTCGTTATTTCCAGCAAACTATTCGGGCTTGAATGCCTATGTCTTCACGGATTTCGAATCGAAATGCGCTCAACATTTCCGTGGTATCTTGATATAAGGCATAATCGAGCGGGTTTGTGAAAAGTCGCTTGGGCAGAAATACAGAAGGGCTTAAAGGTGGTAACTAAGGTCGTAACTAAGGTGGTAAGTAGGATGAGCCAGATTGAAGAGACACATGCACAGATGATATCCGACACCACAGATTCTAACGTGACTCATTCTGACGTTACTCATGCTGAAGGCACTGAGTTCGATGTCATTCTTGTCGGCGGCGGCATGGTTGGTGCGGCGACGGCAATTGGATTAGCCCAACAGGGTTTGCAAGTGGCGGTGATTGAATCCTTTGCGCCAGAGGCTTATCAAGCCGAACAGCCATTAGATGTGCGAGTCTCGGCCATCAGTGTTGCTTCTGAAACGCTGCTTGAACGTCTTGGCGCCTTGGACTCATTGCTTAAGATGCGTAATGTGCCTTATTTGGGCTTAGAAACTTGGGAGCTCGATGGCTGTATCACCCAATTCCACTGTTCGCAAATTGGTGCCAGCCATTTAGGCCATATAGTCGAAAACCGTTTAATCCAACTAGCCCTGTGGCAACAGATGACACAATTGGCTGGCATTACTTTATATTGTCCCGATAAAGTGGTGGCATTTGCACGCGATAGCGACAGTGTGAGCGTGCACTTACAGTCAAATAGTAAACTGACCGCTAAGTTGTTGGTTGGCGCCGATGGTGCTCACTCGCAGGTACGTCAATGGGCGGGAATTGGCATTTCGGGTTGGGATTACGCTCAATCGGCCATGTTGATCAATATCAACACCGCACAGGGCCAGCAAGATGTCACTTGGCAGCAGTTTACGCCCAAAGGGCCACGTTCCTTATTACCTTTACCTGGCAATAACGCTTCGCTGGTGTGGTACGACGATGCCAATCGAATTAAGCAGTTAATGCAGCTTAATAATAAACAGCTTGCAGATCAGATAAGAGTGCATTTCCCTGCGCGCTTAGATGCCGATTTCACCGTTGAGAATAAAGGCAGTTTTGGCCTCACTCGTCGCCATGCCCAGCGCTACTATAGTCATAATGTGGTGATTTTAGGCGATGCCGCTCACACCATTAATCCCCTCGCAGGCCAAGGGGTGAATCTTGGGTTTAAGGATGTCGAAGCATTTTTGGCGGTAATAAAGGAGGCATTAACTCAAAATAACCTCTGGTGGTCGAATGAAGTGCTTGCCCAATATCAGCGCAAGCGTTATCGCGATAATCAATTGATGATGACGGCGATGGATTTGTTTTACGCCGGTTTTAGCAACGATATTCTGCCGCTAAAGCTGCTGCGTAATGGCGCGTTAAAGTTGGCAAACATCAATTCTCCGCTCAAAAAGACTGTCCTTAAATATGCTATGGGGCTTAATTAACGCTTTGTTGTTCTGTGTTCTGACCTTGTGTTCTGCTCCTGTGCGATGACGTGGCATTTGTTGACTTGGGGTTTGAGTGCTAAAATGCCGCGTTTTTAGCTGGTATGGTCAGTTCAGTCGGCACTTTGCGCGGCTGTCATCGACGAAATAACGATATTGAGTGTCATGAGCGAAATAAAATTAATAGTTGGTCTGGCTAATCCAGGTGCTGAATATGCACACACTCGCCATAATGCGGGGGCTTGGTACGTTCTTGAGTTAGCGAGAATTTGCAGCGTGACTTTAGTGGCTGACAGTAAGTACTTTGGCTTGACCGCCAGAGCAGTATTGCACGGTAAAGATGTCCGCTTATTGATCCCGACGACTTATATGAATTTAAGCGGTAAAGCGGTTGGCGCTTTGGCGAATTTTTTTCGTATCACGCCGGAAGAGATTCTGGTTGCTCACGATGAACTCGATCTGCCGCCCGGTGTGGCTAAGTTTAAGCTCGGTGGCGGTCATGGCGGCCACAATGGTCTGAAAGATATTATTGCTAAACTGGCTAACGATAAAAACTTCTACCGTTTACGCTTAGGTATCGGTCATCCCGGTGATAAAAATCAAGTGAGTGGTTACGTACTGGGAAAAGCACCTGCTAAAGAGCAAGAGCTTATCGAGGCGGCGATAGATGAAGCCGTGCGTTCTACCGAAATTTTGTTTAAACAAGACATGGTGAAAGCCATGAACAGATTACACTCCTTTAAAGCGGAGTAGGTTTTGCCTTTGGCGAGACTTAAGTGTTAAGTGATTCAAGTGATTCAAGTGATTTAATTATTCAGTAATGTGCTGCCATAGGGCAGGACGACTAAACCTCGCTGATGAGTGTGACTTGTCAGCCAATAATCGAGAGAAAGGTAAGCATATGGGTTTTAAATGCGGCATTGTTGGTCTTCCTAACGTAGGTAAATCAACGCTTTTTAATGCGTTAACTAAGGCTGGCATCGAAGCGGCTAACTTCCCGTTTTGTACCATTGAACCTAACACTGGTGTTGTACCTGTGCCGGATCCACGTCTGGATGCGTTAGCTGCGATTGTGAATCCACAACGTGTGTTGCCTACCACCATGGAATTCGTGGATATTGCGGGTCTTGTGGCTGGCGCATCTAAAGGCGAAGGCTTAGGTAACAAGTTCCTCGCTAACATCCGTGAAACCGACGCTATTGGTCATGTAGTACGTTGTTTTGATGATGACAACATTGTTCACGTTGCTAACAAGGTTGACCCTGCTGGCGATATCGAAGTCATCAACACTGAATTAGCCTTAGCTGACTTAGACAGTTTAGAGCGTGCGGTTCAGCGTCAGCAGAAACGTGCTAAAGGTGGCGATAAAGATGCTAAGTTTGAAGTGGAAGTATTAGAAAAAATGCGCCCCATTTTAGACGAAGCTAAAATGTTGCGTTCAATGGATTTATCGAAAGAAGAGCTGGAAGCGGTGGCTTACCTGAACTTCTTAACCTTAAAACCGACCATGTATATTGCTAACGTTGCGGAAGATGGTTTTGAAAATAACCCGCACTTAGATGCCGTTCGCGCCATTGCTGCCACTGAAAACGCTATCGTTGTTGCCGTATGTGCGGCGATTGAATCTGAACTGGCCGAGATGGAAATCGAGGAGCGCGATGAGTTTATGGCGGATCTGGGTATCGAAGAACCAGGTTTAGATCGTGTGATCCGCGCAGGTTATGAATTACTGAATCTGCAAACCTATTTCACCGCAGGCGTGAAAGAAGTGCGTGCTTGGACTGTGCCAGTGGGTGCGAGTGCTCCGCAAGCGGCGGGTGTTATCCATACCGATTTCGAACGTGGTTTTATCCGTGCCCAAGTGATGGCATTTGATGACTTTATTGCCCACAAAGGTGAAGCTGGCGCGAAAGAAGCCGGTAAGTTACGCGTGGAAGGTAAAACCTATATCGTTAAAGATGGCGATGTGATGCATTTCCTGTTTAACGTATAACAAAGCTTATTCACGCTGTAAGTCTCGATAAATTAAGCTAAGTATGAGCAACAAGGTGTTATTTAGCACATCTGTTGCTCAGTTTGGTGAAGTAATAGCCGAACAGCTTAACCTAAGGGAAATAGCGAAAAAAAGCTGTTGACCTAGATACCTCGAATAAGCATAATACGCCCCGTTCCTCGCTGAGAGGGGCGCGTAATATCGATGTGGCAATGTAGCTCAGCTGGTTAGAGCACAGCACTCATAATGCTGGGGTCGCAGGTTCAAGTCCCGCCATTGCTACCATTTTATTTAAGATAAATTTCTTATATAAAATGAATCACGATTTTACTCTAGCATTGATTGCTAGCATCTTTTCACGATGTAAACATGAAGCTGTGCGGGAATGGTGAAATTGGTAGACACGCCAGATTTAGGTTCTGGTGCCGCAAGGTGTGAGAGTTCAAGTCTCTCTTCCCGTACCATTTTTTAGATATATGAATTTAGAAACATCGGCAATAGCGGATGTTTGAAACAGAGTTAGTTGGGGTATCGCCAAGTGGTAAGGCACCGGGTTTTGATCTCGGCATTCCAAGGTTCGAATCCTTGTACCCCAGCCATTTTTTCTCAGTTTCCAAGTTGATTGGGGTATCGCCAAGTGGTAAGGCACCGGGTTTTGATCTCGGCATTCCAAGGTTCGAATCCTTGTACCCCAGCCATTGGCAATGTAGCTCAGCTGGTTAGAGCACAGCACTCATAATGCTGGGGTCGCAGGTTCAAGTCCCGCCATTGCTACCATATTTAACTCTGTTAAAGTGATTTATCAGAGAAAAATCCAAAAATGTTGAATAGGCAATTTTGGTACATTTTGATGCGGGAATGGTGAAATTGGTAGACACGCCAGATTTAGGTTCTGGTGCCGCGAGGTGTGAGAGTTCAAGTCTCTCTTCCCGTACCATCAAAATGCAATCTTCTATAGAAGATTAAACAAGTTTATTGGGGTATCGCCAAGTGGTAAGGCACCGGGTTTTGATCTCGGCATCCCAAGGTTCGAATCCTTGTACCCCAGCCAAAAAGTTAAAAAGCCTGTCTTCGGACAGGCTTTTTGCTTTCTGACTTTTAACTATTTTCAGCTTAGCGTTATTTTGCTTTCAGTTTCCCTTCAATTAGCCCGTCCAGCCTTTCCCTTGTCTCTATAATTCCCGTTGGTTGTGGCAATTCAGCTATTTTCAAAGTTAATCCACAGTGCCATTTGAGCTGGCACTGTGGTGATCCGTTTTATTGCTTTTTGACTTCAGGAGCAACGGGTGGCGATTTTATTTCTGCTGGAGCCGCTGGAGCCGCTGGAGCCGCTGGAGCTGCGACTTTTGCAGCTGCTTCAGTGATATTGATTGGCATTGCAGCATTCTTAATGACGGCATTCTCTGTGACCGCACTATCAATAACGGCACCTTGAGCCGCTTTAACATCACCTGTTGCAACGGCTTTGACTGCATCAGGTATTGCTAACTGTTGCTGTACTTGATTTGCCCCCGCTTCTAAGGCTTTTTGTTGTAACTTCTGTGGATCGGTATAGTCGGCTAATTCCTTCGGCCAACTTGGGACCCGTTTTTCTGCCTGATTACTGAATTGTTCAGAAATCACTAAGGGTGCACCGCCTTTCATCAGCATGACTGCCATTTGGTTGGTGTCTGAGTTCCAAACAAGACCCGCTTTTTCGGCCATTTCGGGGACCGGGGTGTAAGTTGACACTAAGTAGATGAGTGGACCTTCCTGTTGGATCTTGTCGGCCGTTTTGAGCAGGGACAGGGTGGTATCGTAATTTTTACCCAGCAATTCCTGCATACGGTTTTTGATGAGCGGTTGTTCGAATAATCCGACATCGTTCGGATCTAAACCGACAAGGGGTTTAAGCAGGGCCCACATGAGCTGGCCTTGAGGTGACATTAATAATAGTGGTGCAACACAGGCGTTGAGCATTAATGCGAGCCACACAATATGCAGGCAGCGCATTTTTTTGAGCAGAGATGTACTCAAGATGATATTTCCTTGGAAGTACCAGCAAGTCGCCGGCGGCGGATTGTAGCTGATTGGCATAAGGTAAACGAGAGGGTGGCAAAGTAAATTTTAAGGAAAAAAGTTAGCCCAAATGTTGAATTTTATCCTTATGAATTTTATAGGTATTTACAGGTGATACAATAGATTATTTGCTGCTAATTTAATCGAAGGTAATGGTTTTTGAGTGCTAAAAACAGATTTACCCCTAAGTGCTTTATTTTTAGCACTTATTTTTCTTCTTACTTTTTAACTTCTTTTTCAGTATTGAATATGTAAAGTTTGTAAACTTTGTTCTGTTTGATAATAGATCTCATTTAATCTCGGCGCATTAAATTAGTTTAATGCAGCTCATTTCTATCTTTAGCTGCATAGGGAAAGCAGACTCTGGAGGTATTTCTCTTTGGTTTGTTTTTGAGAGTGCATCATTGAAATTAAGAGTCAGTAAGTCATCTTTGTCCTTTGCCCGCATTATTCATGTTTATGTGTCTATGGCTTTATTGTTGCTGATGCTGTTTTTTGCGGTGACAGGTATAACGTTAAATCATCCTAATTGGTTTTCTCAAGCTGATCAGGAACCTAAGCGGGAACAAGTGCCAATCCCAGCCTATTTGTTACCCGTTAATGCCCAAGACTCACAATGGCGTCTGGCTGCGGGTCATTGGTTGAAAAGTGAATGGGCTATGGATATGGCGAGTGCCGATATCGATGAAGATGAAATTAGTTTAGTCAGCAAAGGACCTGGTACTTATCGGAGTCTGACATTGGACTTACTCGACGGGCAAGCCTATGTCGAAACCTTAGATTACGGTGTCGTTGCCGTAGTGAATGATTTGCATAAGGGCCGTAACACAGGCACAGCTTGGGCTTGGATACTCGATCTCAGCGCTGTGCTTATCATTTTATTTTCGCTCACTGGGGCTTATTTGTTGCTGCCTCAAACCAAGCGCCTCAAAAAGTCATTGTTATACATGGTACTCGTCAGCAGTAGTTGCGGGCTTGTGTATGTTTATTTTGTTCCATAAGGAGTGTAGGCCGAGTATGCGTCATCTTATTCGCACCATTGCGGTGAGTGCTTTGTTTGTCAGTTCTGTGGCGTTTGCGACGCCTAAAATGACAGTCGATTTAACCTTGCCTGAAATTACCGAAGGGCAATATCACAGACCTTATGTGGCCGTATGGGTTGAGGATGCCAAGGGGCAAACGGTTAAAACCTTAAGCCTTTGGGTATGGGATGAAGGCCATAAATGGTTGAAAGATATCCGTCGTTGGTGGCGTAAAGCCGGACGCGAAGATATGAGTTTTGTTGACGGAATAGCATCTGCGACACGTCCCGCGGGTCATTACAAAATCGATTGGGATTTAAGAGATGAGGCGGGAAAAGTGCTTGAACCTGCCACTTACACTGTATTTATTGAAGTGGTGCGTGAACACGGTGGTCGCGATCTTGTACGACAAAATATCGATTTAGCTGCAGGAGATTTCTCTGTGCAGTTGCCCGCCACGACAGAAACTGGCGTTATCGACATACGCTTAAGCGGCATGGCTCGTTGAGTCAATCCATTAAATATTTAGCCCGTATATTAATCGTTAAACTTAAGGAAAAGGCATGAAATTACGTCTTATTACATTACTTGGCACACTTTGTATTAGCCCATTGGCAAGTAGCCACGACAGATGGATTTTACCTAGCCACTTCAACGTTTCGGCTGAAAGTGAAGAAATTGTGTGGATTACCTCAGATGTGTCTGCCAGCAATCAAGTGTTTATGATGGATAAACCTTTTAGTGCCAGTGATGTGCGTGTGTTACAGCCAAATGGAAAACCAACGTCTCCAAGCTCAAGTTACACGGGCGGACGTAAGTCGGTGTTTGATGTGCAACTGATGCAAGATGGCACTTATAAGTTTGAAAAAGAAGTTTCACCTCGTTATTTTTCTCAATATAAAGTTAAAGGAAAAGAAGGGGTTGTACGCAGCCGTATGGATAAAAAAGCCACAACTGCTGCTATGCCAAAGGGAGCCTATGAACTTGAAAGTTCTTTAAATGTGTCGCGGGTTGAAACCTATGTCACACGTAATAAGCCAACTGAGGAAGTGTTAAAGCCTAAGGGGGAATATTTAGAACTAGTGCCTGTGACTCATCCTGCAGATATTGTTGAGAACGAAGCTGCTACCCTGCAATTTGTTTTTGATGGTAAGCCCGTTGAAGGCGTTAAAGTCGCCATTATGAAAGACGGTAGCTTATATCGTAACAAACCAGAGGAAATCGAATTTACCTCAGATAAAGACGGTAAAGTTTCAATGATCTTACCTTCAGCAGGACGTTATCTCTTACATGCGGCAATTGAGCGCCCTAATGCAGATAAATCCCTTGCTGATAAAACGGTTAGTGAAATCTTTTTGACCTTTGAGGCTGGGCTTGAATAAATGAGTTAACCTCTATTTGAGGTTTTTGCTTTGAGTCTTAATGCCCACGGTCTAAATGGCGAGTGGGCATTTTTGTATTCATTTCGTACTAAAACGTGTGCGAAATTTCCTTAGGCATACAGATTTGAATTTGATTACTGGTAACTCTGCTTAAGGTTGGGTAAGCTGCGTCAATGCATTGTTCTTGGTGCATCAAAAGCGCATAACGATTAGAATAGCGCAATTCCACCCTCATTTGACTGTGTTGACCTTAGCGTTGGCACGGGTTGCTTTTGTTTTAAAGGAGACGAAAGAAGTTATGACTAAGGTTCCTATGACAGTTGTCGGTGCAGAGCAGCTGCGTAAAGAGTTAGATATTCTCAAGTTTGACCGTCGCCCTAAAATCACTGAAGCAATTGCTTCAGCGAGAGAGTTAGGCGACTTGAAAGAAAACGCGGAATACCATGCGGCTCGTGAGGAACAAGGTATTTGTGAAGCACGTATCCGTGATATTGAGGGTAAGTTATCTAACGCGCAAATTATCGACGTCACTAAGATGGTGAATAACGGTCGTATCATTTTTGGCGCCACTGTGACTATTTTAAATCTCGATACCGATGTTGAAGTGACTTATCGCATAGTCGGCGATGACGAAGCGAATATTAAAGAAAACCTGATTTCAGTGAATTCACCAATAGCCCGCGGTTTAGTCGGCAAAAATGAAGGTGATGAAGTGTCTATTACTACGCCAGGTGGTATGACAGATTACGAAATCATCTCAGTACAGTATTTATAATCTGCTTATATTACTTTGCTTATAGTGTTGTGAGCGTGACTCATGCTATATCGCTAAAACCGTCCTAGGGCGGTTTTTTGTTATCCGCGAATTAAGTTTGTTTACGGCTTGAGTTTAGGGCTTTAGCCAAGGATATCGATCGCGCTTCAGCGTTGAATTCGGGGTAAGATGGACAAAGTTTAATTTGTCTCTTTGTAGGTTTTTACCTAAGCTGCCATCCTAGAAAAATCAACATTGGCGAAATGTGTATGTTGTTTTTTTGCGCGAGTTTCACTTTATGGACCCACAGTTAAGCATCAAAAGCGAACAGTGAATAGGTTCATCTTTAGTTTGATAATGTTTTATAAGAGGGCACGCTTTGGTCAAACATTGGCGTACAGGATTGATGTTAGTTTGCGTGGCGATCATGTTGATTGCGCACTCGGCTAGCTATGCGCCAAAACCCTCAGTACAGCGCAGTGATGCAACTCGCCATTATGTTCAGATGCATACTGTGAGTCTTGATAGCTCGACTCCCCATACAAAGCGAAGCGCTGAGCCTCAAAGCTTGCCCGATGCCGATGTTATCGCCCAATCTAATGCACAGTCTGATGCGCAAACTGTTGAAAGCTGCAGCTTACCGAATAGTCATGATACCGATCTAGTCAGTTCAGACTCGGAATTAGAATCACAGCCAGCACCTTGTCCGAGTTCTGACTATCTAAGTCATTCAGATGACTTAGATTTTGCCCCGATAAATTCGCCGCGATTTATCAGTCTTGCCCAGCACGATATGCGTGAGGTCAAGCCAGTATATGTACTCGCTGTAGACTTTACTGCCGAACCGACATCCAATGTCGTTGAACCCACCGATCTTGATATCACATCAGATTGGACGCTTTCTGCTGTTTCTTCCCCCGCCCGAATTTCGGGTTGGAAAGTCTCAAATCTTCAATATCGATTTAGCCAACAAGCCGCTTAACTCGCCTATTTAGGCATGACGTTGATAGGAGCCTACTCTTATCGATTTTTCATGCTGTTGTCTTTTTGTACTCACCGAAACTTTTTATAGCTGCTTAAGTAGGCAGTGATGTTTTGAGCCTTACGAGCTTAGCCGCTGGTACTCAATCACGTGTTTCGGACTGATATCAATATGTTCGCTTAGTGATTTGATTCAAATGCTGAGCGTTAAATAGCGAGTTAATCCCATGGAAAGAAAACCCAATCAACGGCTGCTAAATCACTATTCAGCTTGGAAATACTTAGTGCTTATCGTCACTATTATCGTGATGCTATTCAGTGCCTTGCCGACATTTTACGGTGAGGATGCGGCGGTGCAGGTGGGCGCGAAGGCGGGGTTAACGCTCACACCTATTGCCCTTCGAGATAAGCTACAAGCTGAAGGCGTGACGGTAAAACGTATCGACCAAAAAAATGGTGAAACCTTAATTGTCCTCGATGCGGATAACCAACAAACCTTAGTCAAAACTTTAGTGTCTTCTATGGTCGCAGAGCCAAAAGAATTGACTTTATCCCTTGCCAGTGCGGCGCCAAGTTGGTTACAAAACTTAGGCTTTCAGCCGATTAAACTCGGGCTCGACTTGCGCGGTGGCGTACAGTTCTTACTCGATGTTGATATTGATCCTGTTTATCAAACTCAGGCCGAGACGCTTGTTGATTCGCTACGTCAATTCATCCGTGAGCAGAAAATTCGTGGTGCTAGCGTGCATTTGGACCAAAGTCACCAGTTAAACATGACATTGCCCGATAATGATGCCCGTGCTGCCGTGCGTCAAATGATGAAAGAGTCCTATCCTAATTGGCAGCTATCCAATGCAGATGGCGCGGGTTTACTGATTAAGTTGAGCCAAGAAGAGCAAACGAAACTGCGTAATTTGACAGTGCAGCAAAACTTACAAGTGATGCGCAGCCGTATTGAAGAACTCGGTATCACTGAAGCTTTAGTGCAGCGTCAAGGGGAGCATCGAATTCGGATTGAATTGCCTGGAGTACAAGATCCTGCCGCCGCCAAAAACGTTATCGGTGCTACGGCGAGTCTGGCCTTCTTCGAGGTTAAAGAGTCTGGCTCCGTCAATGCTATGGTACTCAATGACAAGTCTGGTAAGCCTATTTATGTGAGCCGCACACCAGTGCTGGGTGGCGATCATATTGTCGATGCGAGGGCGAATTTAGGCGAGATGGGCATGGCGGAGGTGAACATTAACCTTGACCGTGTGGGTGGGCAGAAAATGTCTGAGTTTTCCCGTACCAATATCGGCAAACCTATGGCGACGTCTTACAGCGAATACAGCCGTGATGAGCAAGGTAAGGCAAAGCAAACACAAGAGATTATCAGTGTTGCGACGATTCAATCCCAACTTGGAGATCGTTTTCGCATTACGGGTGCTGGCTCCTATCAAGAAGCACAACAATTAGCTTTGTTACTGCGAGCAGGCTCTATGACAGCGCCAGTGACTATTGTTGAAGAGCGCACTATTGGCCCGACGCTGGGTGCTGAAAACATTGAAAACGGTTTTGCGGCCCTTGGTTTAGGGATGGGGATTACCTTGCTGTTTATGGCGCTTTGGTATCGCCGTCTCGGCTGGGTGGCGAATATAGCGCTGATCTCCAATATGGTGATCCTGTTTGGTTTACTGGCGCTTATCCCTGGCGCTGTGTTGACCTTACCTGGTATTGCGGGTTTGGTGTTAACAGTCGGTATGGCTGTCGATACCAACGTGCTGATTTTCGAGCGAATAAAAGATAAGTTAAAGGAAGGTCGCAGTTTTGCGCTGGCAATTGATACGGGGTTTGATAGCGCGTTTTCTACCATTTTCGACGCCAACTTCACCACTATGATTACTGCTGTGGTGCTTTACTCCATAGGTAATGGTCCAATCCAAGGTTTTGCCTTGACCTTAGGTCTAGGTCTATTGACCAGCATGTTTACCGGTATCTTTGCTTCAAGGGCCTTGATCAACTTAGTTTATGGACGTGATGCTAGCCGTCATGTGAAGGTATAATCATGAAAAATATTAATCTAACTAAATGGCGTTATGTTTCGAGTGCTATCTCTATTTTGTTGATGCTAGTGTCATTAACCATCATCGGCGTGAAAGGTTTTAACTGGGGCTTAGATTTTACTGGCGGTGTCGTCACCGAAGTGCAGATCGATAGAAAAATTACCAGCAGTGAATTGCAACCTTTACTCAATGCCGCTTATCAGCAAGAAGTGAGTGTAGTCTCCGCCAGTGAGCCGGGACGTTGGGTGTTGCGCTATTCCGATATAAAGAGTGCCGATACAGAGCAAGGTAATATCGATATTCAGCAGGTATTAGCGCCGCTTAACTCTGAAGTGCAAGTGCTTAACAGCAGTGTTGTCGGGCCGCAGATTGGTCAAGAATTGGCAGAGCAGGGCGGTTTGGCACTGTTAGTCGCTATGCTGGCGATATTAGGTTATTTAAGTTACCGCTTCGAATGGCGACTCGCATCGGGTGCCCTATTCGCCTTAGTGCATGACGTAGTGTTCGTGCTGGCATTTTTCGCCTTGACTCAGATGGAGTTTAATTTAACGATACTTGCGGCTGTACTGGCGATTTTAGGTTATTCCTTAAATGATTCGATCATTATCGCTGACCGCATTCGTGAATTATTGATTGCTAAGCCAAAGCTTGCGATTCAAGACATTAACAACCAAGCAATTGTGGCGACGTTTTCTCGTACTATGGTGACCTCAGGAACAACCTTAATGACGGTCGGTGCGCTGTGGATCATGGGCGGTGGGCCGCTGGAAGGATTTTCGATTGCAATGTTTATCGGTATATTAACCGGCACATTCTCTTCGATTTCAGTTGGTACCTCATTGCCTGAGTTATTAGGCTTAACGCCTGAGCATTATAAGGAACAAGTGATTTCTGAAACACCTTAGGGCTATGCTAATCGCTTAAATTAACAGCGAAAACAAAAAGGCCACTCGATTGAATGGCCTTTTTGTTAACACGATAAAATCAAGAAAAATTACTTTGCCTTTGGCAAAGCAATTTTCATTTCTGGTGATTGACGATAAATCACCAGAATATGACCAATAAGTTGCACTTTTGCGGATTGAGTTTCACGTACTATGGCATCAACGATGGCATTTTTTAGCTCTCTGTCGGCAGAGGCTACTTTCACTTTAATCAGTTCATGATAAGCGAGTGCGCTTTCAATTTCAGCGAGTACACCTTCAGTCAATCCATTGGCACCAAGCAGCACCACTGGCTTTAGCGGATGCGCTAGACCTTTTAAATGCTGTTTTTGTTTGGTTGTTAAGTTCATTTCTACCAACTTTTGCTGAGTTACTGTTGAAAAACGGCTATTCTACCCTTATATAGCCTTTGTGTAACTCTCAATTGTTGCGGATTTTAAATGTCAGGTATAAAACGTACGGCCAGTTCTAATCGCTGGATGCTAGAACACTTTGATGATCACTATGTCAAACTCGCCCAAAAAATGGGCTTGCGATCTCGCGCTGCGTTTAAGCTTGAGGAGATCCAGCAAAAGGATCAACTGATCCGCCCAGGCATGACTGTAGTTGATCTCGGTGCCGCTCCGGGAGGTTGGTCTCAAGTGGCAGTTAAATTAGCGGGAGATAGAGGTAAAGTCATCGCCTGTGACATTTTGCCTATGGATCCCATCGTCGGCGTCGATTTTTTGCAAGGGGATTTTCGTGAAGATAAAGTCCTTCAAGCATTACTTACTCGCGTCGGTGATGCTAAAGTTGACGTTGTGTTGTCTGATATGGCACCCAACATGAGTGGTTCAGATAGTGTTGATCAACCCCGTGCCATGTATTTAGTGGAATTGGCGTTAGATATGTGCCATCAAGTATTGGCTCCTAATGGCTGTTTTGCGGTAAAAGTCTTTCAGGGGGAGGGCTTTGACGAATACATGAAAGCGGTAAAAGCAGTGTTTAAAGTCGTTAAAACACGTAAACCAGACTCTTCACGGGCTCGTTCCCGCGAAGTCTATCTTGTGGCGACTGGGTACAAGTTGTAGTAACCTAGCGTTAATAATCGCAAGACTTAATGAGGTCTAGTAATTTGAGTGACATGGCAAAAAATCTAATACTCTGGGTTGTCATCGCCGTTGTGCTGATGTCAGTGTTTCAGGGTTACTCCCCCTCTTCTTCGTCATCGCAGAAGATGGATTATTCTACCTTCTTAGATAATGTCCGTGATGGACAGGTCGCAACTGTTGAAGTTAAGAGCGACCAACGTACTATTGAAGGTGCTAAACGAACTGGTGAAAAATTCACTACTATCATGCCGTTATATGACCAAGATTTAATTAATGATCTTGATCGTAAAGGCATCACTATGAAGGGCCAAGAAGCCGAAGAGTCAGGGTTCCTTACCCAAATCTTCATCTCTTGGTTCCCGATGTTATTGCTTATCGGGGTATGGATTTTCTTCATGCGCCAGATGCAAGGCGGCGGTGGCAAAGGCGCTATGTCCTTTGGTAAGAGCAAAGCCAAGCTGATGAGCGAAGATCAGATTAAAACTACTTTTGCCGATGTTGCCGGTTGTGATGAAGCAAAAGAAGAAGTGAAAGAGCTGGTTGATTACCTGCGTGACCCAACTAAATTCCAAAAATTGGGCGGCCGAATTCCAACGGGCGTACTGATGGTGGGTCCTCCAGGTACAGGTAAAACCTTGCTGGCGAAAGCCATTGCGGGTGAATCTAAAGTCCCTTTCTTCACTATTTCAGGTTCTGATTTCGTGGAAATGTTTGTTGGTGTCGGTGCATCCCGTGTGCGTGACATGTTTGAACAAGCGAAAAAATCTGCACCTTGTATTATCTTCATCGATGAAATCGATGCGGTCGGTCGTCAACGTGGCGCGGGTTTAGGTGGTGGTCATGATGAACGTGAGCAAACACTGAACCAAATGCTGGTTGAGATGGATGGCTTCGAAGGTAATGAAGGCGTTATTGTTATCGCGGCAACTAACCGTCCAGACGTACTCGATTCTGCGTTATTACGTCCGGGTCGTTTTGACCGTCAAGTGGTCGTTGGTTTACCAGACGTTCGTGGTCGTGAGCAGATTTTGAAAGTGCATATGCGTAAAGTGCCGCTTTCTGAAGATGTGAAAGCAAGCGTGATTGCCCGTGGTACGCCAGGTTTCTCGGGTGCTGATTTAGCTAACTTAGTGAACGAAGCTGCCCTGTTTGCGGCTCGTGGAAATCGCCGAGTTGTAGGCATGGAAGAATTTGAGCGTGCAAAAGATAAAATCATGATGGGTGCTGAGCGCCGTTCTATGGTGATGTCTGAAGCCGAAAAAGAAATGACTGCTTACCATGAAGCGGGCCATGCGATTGTGGGTTGTTTAGTGCCAGAGCACGATCCTGTGCACAAGGTGACTATCATTCCTCGCGGCCGTGCCTTAGGTGTGACTTTCTTCTTACCTGAAGCTGACTCAGTGAGCCAGAGCCGTCGTAAGCTAGAAAGCCAAATTTCGGTCGCCTACGGTGGTCGTTTAGCAGAAGAGCTTATCTACGGTACTGAGAAAGTGTCGACTGGCGCATCACAGGACATCAAATACGCGACATCTATTGCGCGTAACATGGTGACTCAGTGGGGCTTCTCGGACAAGTTAGGTCCATTGCTGTATGCAGAAGAAGATGGTGAAGTCTTCTTAGGTCGCAGCATGGGTAAAGCCAAAGCGATGTCCGATGAAACTGCAACCATTATCGATGCTGAAGTAAAGGTCTTTATCGACAAAAACTACGCTAGAGCGAGACAGATATTGACGGATAACCTCGATATTCTGCACTCAATGAAAGAAGCTTTAATGAAGTATGAAACCATTGATTCACTTCAAATTGACGATTTAATGAAACGTCGTGAAGTGCGTCAGCCTGCTGATTGGCAAGTGGATGACAATGGTTCTAACGATAAAGGCAATGGTCATGGTGAACCAGCAGCGAAAGCTGAAGACAGTGTGACTGCACCTGCTGAGCCAGAACTGAAAGATCCTGATGAATCTCCAGCTAAGTAATGTGTTGTGAAACCAAAGAAAACCCCGTAAAGGGGTTTTCTTGTTTTACCTTGTTAGCAATTTGACTGCGCTGTCATTGATACTCTCTGCCACCATTGATATTTATCTTCTGACATTGGTCTTTTCGGATAGAAAATGAAGGCTTGAAATTAATGACGCCAGTTATGCCAGTGAGTAAAATCGTAAGTGTTCGTATTACAGGAGTAAATGCGTGTTTGAACTGATTGCTGGCACTAAACGCCTCGCGTTATCTTCACCCATTGTGATGGGTATTCTTAATGTCACTCCCGATTCTTTTTCCGACGGTGGCCAATATTCTTCCTATGAGTTTGCTTGTCAGCATGCCGATGACATGGTGGCTCAAGGCGCGGGAATGATAGACATTGGCGGTGAGTCGACAAGACCTGGCGCCGCCGAGGTGAGCTTAGCCGATGAACTTGCGCGGGTGATCCCGTTGGTGAAATATGTTGCGGCGCACCATGATGTGTGGATTTCGGTCGATACCAGTAAACCTGAAGTCATGCGTCAAGCTGTTGCTGCGGGCGCACATTTGATTAACGATGTGCGCGCCCTGATGGAGCCTGGTGCGCTTGAAGCTGCTGCAGAGTTGCAAGTCCCCATATGCTTAATGCATATGCAAGGCGAACCCCAAAGCATGCAATTTGCACCGACTTACCATAATGTTATTGAAGAAGTTTCTGCCTTTTTAACTGAGCGGATTGAAGCTTGCTTGCGAGCAGGGATCCCCCGTGAATTATTAATACTCGATCCGGGATTTGGTTTTGGTAAAAGCTTAGAGCATAACTATGAATTACTGGCGAAGCTCGACTGTTTTGCCCAGTTTGATTTACCGATATTGATAGGATTGTCTCGTAAGAGCATGATAGGAAACCTCTTAGCAAAACCGACCTCAGAACGTCTTGCTGGGAGCCTTGCTGGCGCTATGATAGCGGCCCAAAAGGGCGCTCATATCATTCGTGTGCATGATGTTACTGAAACTGTGGATATGCTCAAGGTGTTACAAGCGACACAAGCGTATTTTTAAGCATCGTTATGCTCTCGTTAAGCATTTAATTAATATTATGATCCCAAATCATTGGGACACATTTGAGTTTGTGGAGCGATATGAAAGAACGTAAATTTTTTGGAACTGACGGTATTCGGGGAAAAGTCGGTTCAGGTCAAATGACGCCTGAGCTTGCGCTTAAGTTAGGTTGGGCGGCGGGGCGCGTGTTATCCCGCAGTGGTACCAAAAAGGTGATTATAGGGAAAGATACCCGTATTTCGGGCTATATGTTTGAGTCAGCATTAGAAGCTGGCCTCTCTGCTGCAGGCCTTAATGTGATGTTAATGGGACCTATGCCAACGCCAGCTGTAGCCTATTTGACGCGTACGTTTCGCGCCGAAGCTGGGGTGGTGATCAGCGCGTCACACAATCCGTATTACGATAACGGTATTAAGTTTTTTTCCACCGACGGCAGTAAGTTAGACGATAACCTAGAGTTAGAAATTGAAGCAGAGCTTGAAAAGCCCCTCGTTTGTGTTGAGTCGCATCTATTGGGGAAGGTATCGCGTATTGAAGATGCCCGTGGCCGTTATATTGAGTATTGCAAAGGTAATTTTCCTGCAGAACACACGTTAACTGGGCTAAAAATTGTGGTTGATTGTGCCCATGGCGCAACTTATCACATAGCGCCAGCTGTGTTTCGTGAGTTAGGCGCCGAGGTGATTGCCATTGGTGATAAACCCAACGGGATGAACATCAATGATAAAGTGGGCGCGACGTCCATGGGCAAAATTTGTGAAACCGTTCTAGCCGAAAGTGCCGATTTAGGCATCGCACTCGACGGTGACGGTGACCGTATTATGATGGTCAACAGCAAAGGCGAAGTGATCGACGGCGATCAAATTTTATATATTCTGGCCTGTGATGCGAAATCCCGTGGCGTATTACGTGGTGGTGTAGTTGGTACGTTAATGTCAAACCTTGGGCTTGATCTCGCCTTGCAAGCATTAGACATCCCCTTTGCGCGTTCGAAAGTGGGCGACCGTTATGTGATGGAACTACTTAAAGAACTCGATTGGCGCATTGGCGGTGAAAATTCAGGGCATATCCTCAATCTTGATCACGGCACAACTGGTGATGGCATCGTTGCGGGGATTTTAGTGTTAGCGGCTATGCGTCGTCAGAATGCCACGCTAGAAGAACTGACTTCTGCGATGGAAATGTTGCCGCAGGTGTTAGTCAATGTGCGCTTTGAAGGCGAGCACGACCCTCTTAAGTCAGATAAAGTTAAAGCGGCGCAGGCACAGGTTGAATCTCAACTGGGCGTGCGTGGCCGAGTATTATTACGTAAGTCAGGTACTGAACCTTTGATCCGTGTCATGGTTGAAGGTGACGATCATAGTGCAGTATTGGCGCACGCAAATTTGATTGCGGATGCGGTAAAATCGGCAAGCTAATATTTGCTAATTTTGTAATGAGTGCGGCTGATACCAATTTAAAATTAAGGTGTTAGCTGCACAAATGAACAGAAAACAGCTTTGGCGTGTAAAAAATAAGCATTCCAACCTGATATCTGAAAAAATTCGAATTTAGCTATTGTAACTTAATAAGTGGTTCGCTATTATTCACGCCGCTTTCAGAGGAGACAGTGATGGCACTCAGACGTCCTATGGTAGCTGGCAATTGGAAGATGAACGGCAGTGCGGCATTAGCCCAAGAGTTGTTCAAAAAATTTGCCTCTAAGCTCCAAAATGATTCAGCTGAAGTGGTTTTATGCCCGCCTTCTATCTATCTAGAGAGCGTTAGGCAACTGCTAGAAGCAAACAAGGAAGCGTTAGACGGTTCACTTGTTAGGATGGGCGCTCAAAACCTAAGTCAACATGACTTTGGCGCTTATACCGGAGAAGTTTCAGGTCAGATGCTCAAAGATTCAGGATGTCGATATGTAATTATCGGGCATTCAGAACGTCGCCGTATGTACGGAGAGACGAGTAATATCGTAGCGGAGAAATTCGCCGCTGCACAAAAGCATGGCTTAACCCCAATTTTATGTGTGGGTGAGTCAGGTCCAGCACGTGAAGCAAGACGCACCTTTGAGGTGATTGCTGAAGAGTTGGATATAGTGATCCAGAAAAATGGCACTATGGCTTTTGATAACGCTATTATCGCCTACGAGCCGCTTTGGGCTGTAGGAACAGGTAAAAGTGCTACACCAGAGCAGGCACAAGAAGTTCATGCGTTTATTCGCAAACGCCTCTCTGAAGTGTCTCCGTTTATCGGAGAAAATATCAGGATTCTCTACGGTGGTAGTGTGACACCGAGTAATGCTGCAGATTTATTTGCCCAACCTGATGTTGATGGTGGACTGATTGGCGGTGCTAGCTTAAACTCTAGCGAGTTTTTAAGTCTGTGTACCATAGCGATGAGCGCATAATATGTATGAAGTTCTAGTAGTTATTTACTTGTTGGTTGCATTAGGTCTAATCGGCTTAGTATTAATTCAGCAAGGTAAGGGAGCTGACATGGGGGCCTCTTTTGGCGCCGGTGCATCAGGTACTCTTTTTGGTTCAAGCGGTTCAGGTAACTTCCTGACACGCAGTACGGCGATTCTTGCCATTGCGTTTTTCACTTTAAGTCTGCTTATTGGTAACTTAAGTGCAAACCACGCAAAAAATGAAGATTCATGGAAAGATTTAGGTTCAGACACTGAACAGGTTACCCAACCTGTTGAGCAAGGAACCCAAAAGTCAGAAACGAAAATTCCTGACTAGTAAAAGGTGTCGCCGAGGTGGCGAAATTGGTAGACGCGCAGCCTTGAGGTGGCTGTGACCTAACGGTCGTGCGGGTTCAAGTCCCGCTCTCGGCACCAAATATAACTAAGATAGACGAGATAAGTTCTCTCTTAGTTATTGCAAGAAATGACGATAGTCAATATACTTGCACACAGTTGACGCGGGGTGGAGCAGCATGGTAGCTCGTCGGGCTCATAACCCGAAGGTCGTCGGTTCAAATCCGGCCCCCGCAACCAGCTCCTAGTAACGAATAGTGTTTGAACTCGTTATGGTTTACAGGTTCTTGAAATTAATGACCTCGTGATTACGGGGTTTTTTGTTATCTGGGACTTTTAAATTTGTCGCATGCTTCGTATGTGGCGTTGTACTAGGGCTATTAAGCCCTTTTTTGTTTTTTCGGGGGTCAATCTTGGCAACGTTAGAATTCAGACTGGCAGAAATGCTCAAAGTACCTGTGGAAGCATTAGGCTTTCAGCTGTGGGGCATTGAATATGTTCAAGCGGGTAAGCATTCCACACTGCGAGTGTTCATTGATGGTGAGAATGGTATCAATATTGAAGATTGTGCCAATGCAAGTCGCCAAGTCAGTGCTGTACTCGATGTTGAAGATCCTATTTCTACAGAATATACCCTAGAGGTTTCTTCGCCAGGCGTAGATAGACCCTTATTTACTGCTGAGCAGTACGCGGGCTATGTAGGCGAGGATGTAAAGCTTCAATTGACTATGCCGGTTGACGGCAGTCGTAATTTAAAAGGCGCCATCACTGCGGTCGACGGGCAAATGCTCTCGCTGAAAGTGAATGGTAAAGAGTTAGTTGTCGCATTGGATAATATCCGCAAAGGCAACTTAATCGCTAAGTTTTGATGGTTTCAAGGTGAACGAGGCAAGACGAGATGAATAAAGAGATTCTGCTAGTCGCTGAGGCGGTTTCAAATGAAAAGGCCGTTCCACGCGAGAAAATTTTTGAAGCGCTAGAGATTGCTCTGGCCACAGCAACCAAGAAAAAGTACGAAGGTGATATTGACGTTCGTGTTGCTATCGACCGTAAAACCGGTGGTTATGATACTTTCCGTCGTTGGATGGTAGTTGATGATCACGGTGAAGCGTTAGAAAACCCTTATCGTGAAATCACGTTAGAAGCGGCACGTTACGAAAATCCGGACATCCAGCCTGGCGAGTTTATCGAAGACGATATCGAGTCAGTGGTGTTTGACCGTATTACCACTCAAACCGCTAAGCAAGTGATCGTACAGAAAGTACGTGAAGCTGAACGTGCGCAAGTGGTTGAGCAGTTCCAAGATCAAGAAGGTGAGTTAATCACTGGTGTGGTCAAAAAAGCGACTCGCGAGAGCGTAGTGGTTGACTTAGGTAATAACGCTGACGGCGTATTGTTCCGTGAAGACTTAATTTCACGCGAATCTTTCCGCCCTGGTGACCGTGTGCGTGCATTATTGTACTCAGTACGTCCAGAAGCTCGTGGTGCACAGTTATTCTTAAGCCGTACTAAGCCTGAAATGCTGATCGAGCTTTTCCGTGTTGAAGTGCCTGAAATCGCTGACGAACTGATTGAAATCATGGGCGCTGCTCGTGATCCAGGCGCTCGCGCTAAGATCGCCGTTAAGTCGAATGATCGCCGTATCGATCCTATCGGTGCGTGTGTGGGTATGCGCGGTGCGCGTGTACAAGCCGTTTCGAATGAACTGGGTGGCGAACGTGTTGATATCGTGTTGTGGGATGATAATCCAGCACAATACGTGATCAATGCCATGGCGCCAGCCGATGTTGCCTCTATCATAGTCGACGAAGATAACCATTCTATGGATATCGCTGTTGAAGCCGATAGTTTGGCACAAGCCATTGGACGTAATGGCCAGAACGTACGTTTAGCAACACAACTGACTGGTTGGGTTCTGAACGTTATGACAGTGGAAGATATGAATAAGAAACATCAGGCAGAAAGTGCCAAGGTGGTTGATTTATTTGTTAACTCACTGGATGTCGATGAAGATTTTGCACAAGTACTGGCAGATGAGGGCTTTACGTCGCTCGAAGAAGTTGCCTATGTGCCTGTGTCTGAACTATTGGCGATTGACGGTTTTGACGAAGATCTCGTCGAAGCTTTACGTGAACGTGCAAAAGCGGCGATCTCAACTCGAGCTCTCGCTACTGAAGAAGCACTGGATGGTGTGGAGCCAAGTGAAGAGTTGCTAGCACTTGAAGGTGTTGAAAGACACTTAGCCTATGTTTTCGCTAGCAAAGGTATTGTGACTCTTGAAGACTTGGCTGAACAAGGCATTGATGATTTGATCGAAATTGAAGAATTGACAGAAGAAAAAGCAGGTGAGCTCATCATGGCAGCCCGCAATATCTGTTGGTTTGGCGAAGAAGCATAAGTCGATCAACAGGGGGATTTAACTGATGGCAGATACTACCGTAGAGAAATTGGCCACGGAAGTGGGTAAAAGTGTTGAACGTCTGATTGAGCAATTCTCTCAGGCTGGAATTAAGAAAGGCCAAGCTGATAAAGTGACTGAAGCTGAAAAGCAGCAGTTACTGGATTATCTGAAAAAGCAGCACGGTGGCGAAAATGCGCCAACGAAAATGACGCTGCAGCGTAAAACCGTATCGACCCTAAGTGTGGCCGGTAATGGTGGTCAATCTAAAGATGTTAAAGTTGAAGTTCGTAAAACACGAACTTTCGTTAAGCGTGATGCTAATGAGGCTACTCTGAAGGCTGAAGAAGAAGCGAAAGCCGAAGCAGAAGCTTTGGCAAAAGCAAAGGCCGAAGCAGAAGCTGCTGCGGCAGCAAAAGTGAAAGCTGAAGCAGATGCTAAGGCAAAAGTGGAAGCAGAAGCCAAGGCGAAAGCTAAAGCAGCAGCCGAAGTGAAAGTGGTTAAAGATATGTCACCAGAAGCAGAAGCGGCTCGTCTAGAAGCTGAACGTTTGAAAGCGGCGCAAGAAGCGGCAACCAAACGTAAGCAAGACGAAGAAGCGGCTAAAGCGGCAGAAACTGCTCGCTTACTCGCTGAAGAACATTCTAAGCGCTGGGCCGAAGAAGAGCGCCAACGTTTAGAAGCCGAGAAAAACGGTGATCATCACATCACGACATCTAAAGTAGCTCGTGCTGCTGAAGATACTTCTGATCTGGATGAAGAAAAACGCGGACGTCGTGCTCGTAACAAGAGCAACGCGAAAAAACGTGGCGGCAAAGATGCCCGTGACGGCCGTGAAAAGCACATGCGTAACCGCAGTACTGCACCTGAGTCTATGGCGCATGGCTTCAATAAGCCTGTGGCAGCCGTGAGCCGTGATGTGCGTATCGGTGAAACTGTTACTGTTTCTGAACTTGCGCATTTAATGGCAGTGAAAGCGACTGAAATCATCAAACAGATGATGAAAATGGGTTCTATGGTCACGATCAACCAAGTGTTGGATCAAGAGACTGCCCAGCTAGTTGCTGAAGAAATGGGTCATAAAGTTGTGCTTATCCGTGAAAACGAGCTTGAGCACCAAGTGCTACAAGACCGTGATGATGAAGATGGCATCAAGCTAGAATCTCGTGCACCAGTTGTGACTATCATGGGTCACGTTGACCACGGTAAGACTTCGTTACTCGACTACATTCGCCGCGCTAAAGTGGCTGCTGGCGAAGCCGGTGGTATTACTCAGCATATCGGTGCATACCATGTTGAAACTGAAAATGGCATGATCACTTTCCTTGATACTCCTGGTCACGCCGCGTTTACCGCAATGCGTGCCCGCGGTGCCAAGGCAACGGATATTGTTGTGCTAGTTGTTGCTGCCGATGACGGTGTAATGCCGCAAACTATCGAAGCAATTCAACATGCTAAAGCCGGTAACGTGCCATTAATCGTGGCTGTGAACAAGATGGATAAACCGGAAGCGGATATCGATCGCGTTAAGAGCGAATTGTCACAACACGGTGTTATGTCTGAAGATTGGGGTGGAGACAACATGTTTGCCTTCGTTTCAGCTAAGACAGGTGAAGGCGTTGATGAACTGTTAGAAGGTATCTTACTGCAAGCTGAAGTTCTCGAACTGAAAGCGGTACGTGATGGTATGGCTGCCGGTGTGGTCATTGAATCACAATTGGACAAAGGTCGCGGCCCTGTGGCTACGATTCTGGTTCAAGAAGGTACGCTGCGCCAAGGTGATATCGTTCTGTGTGGTCTTGAGTACGGTAAAATTCGTGCAATGAAAGACGAAAACGGTCGTTCAATCACTGAAGCGGGTCCATCTATTCCTGTTGAAATTCTAGGTCTGTCAGGCGTTCCGTCTGCAGGTGATGAAGCAACAGTCGTACGTGACGAACGTAAAGCTCGCGAAGTTGCCCTGTATCGTCAAGGTAAGTTCCGTGATGTGAAACTGGCACGTCAGCAAAAATCTAAGCTAGAAAACATGTTTGCGAACATGACAGACGGCGAAGTGAAAGAACTGAACATCGTTCTTAAAGCAGACGTACAAGGTTCACTGGAAGCGATTACTGACTCGTTAACCGGTCTGTCTACCGACGAAGTGAAAGTGAACATCATCGCTCGCGGTGTGGGTGCACTGACTGAAACGGATGCAACCTTAGCGGCTGCCTCTAACGCTATCATGGTTGGCTTTAACGTACGTGCCGATGCACAAGCCCGTAAGACTATCGAAAGTGAAAGTGTTGACCTACGTTACTACAGCGTTATCTATAATTTGATTGATGAAGTGCGTGCAGCGATGACAGGTATGCTGTCTCCTGTGTTCAAACAACAAATTATCGGTCTGGCTGAAGTTCGTGATGTGTTCAAGTCACCTAAGCTGGGTGCAATTGCTGGCTGTATGGTGACCGAAGGTACCATCAAGCGTAGCGCGCCAATTCGCGTACTACGTGATAACGTTGTTATCTACGAAGGTGAACTCGAATCGCTACGTCGCTTCAAAGACGACGTTGCTGAAGTTCGCAATGGTATGGAATGTGGTATTGGCGTTAAGAACTACAACGATGTTCGCGTAGGCGACCAAATCGAAGTATTCGAAACCGTCGAGATTGCTCGTACTCTGTAACGATAATAAGGGCGGCTTTAGCCGCCCTTATCAATTTAAGCTATGGTAAGAAATATTATGGCAAAAGAATTCAGTCGTACTCGTCGAATCGCTCAGCAGCTTCAGCAAGAACTTGCTCAAGTGCTACAGCGCGACATGAAAGACCCTCGTATTGGCTTTGTGACTGTGAATGACGTCGACGTCTCTCGCGATCTCAGCTATGCCAAAGTGTTTGTGACTTTTTTCGAAGAAGACAAAGCTGTCGTTCAAGAAAAGCTAAACGCTTTGATCAGCGCAGCTCCTTATATCCGCACTTTAGTGGCGGGTCGTATGAAGCTGCGTGTCATGCCTGAACTGCGTTTTATCTACGATAGCTCGCTGGTTGAAGGTATGCGCATGTCTAACTTAGTTAGCCAAGTGATCAGCCAAGACAAAGCGAAGCAACAGCAATTTGGCAGCGAAGACGCATCGGTTGAAGATGAAGTCTTAGGTGATGATATTGCTGATGACGCAGATGAAACGGAAGGTAAAGATTAATGGCTCGTCGTCCAAAAGGTCGTTTTATCGATGGGATAGTGCTGCTGGATAAATCCACTGGCATGAGTTCTAACTTTGCATTGCAAAGGGTAAAGCGCTTTTTTAATGCGAATAAAGCTGGGCATACGGGGGCACTCGATCCGTTAGCGACAGGTATGTTACCTGTATGCTTAGGCGAAGGGACTAAGTTTTCTCAGCATCTATTGGATGCCGATAAACGCTACTTAGTCACGGCAAAGCTTGGCGAACGGACAGATACCAGTGATTCCGATGGTGAAGTGGTGCAAACCCGTGCCATTGATTTTACCGAGGCGCAGCTATTAACCGCGCTTGATTTCTTTCGTGGTGAAACTCAGCAAGTGCCTTCTATGTATTCCGCGCTGAAATATCAGGGTCAGCCCCTGTATAAATATGCTCGTGAAGGCATAGAAGTGCCGCGTGAATCTCGCCCTATTACGGTATTTGAGCTAAATTTCATCGGTCTTGAAGGCGATGAGCTGACCTTAGACATTCATTGTTCTAAGGGCACTTATATTCGCACTATCATAGACGATCTCGGTGAGATGCTCGGTTGTGGCGCCCATGTGATTATGCTGCGCCGCACTCAAGTTGCGCAGTATCCCTATGCCAGAATGGTCACTTTAGAACAACTTGAAGCGCTAGTTGCTCAAGCACATGAACAACAGATAGATCCGAGCGTATTACTCGACCCTCTGTTATTGCCTATGGACACGGCCGTGGCCGATTTCCCAGAGGTGAATGTGCCGGATGCGATAGCTCCTTACTTAATGCAAGGTCAAGCAGTTCGGGTACCGGTTAATGCAGATTTGAAAACCGATGAGTTGGTACGTATCACTTTAGGTGACATTCGCCGATTTGTGGGGATTGGCACAATGAACGAAGATGGCTTATTAGCGCCGAAACGACTCATTGTTATTCATGACGAACCTGCAGAAACGCATTAGCCCGTTATCCATCGACAAATGATTAAATTAGTTGATGCATTAGTCCCCGCCTTTTATTGCGCTAGGGTGGGTTTATGGGTAAAATAGCGCGCCCTCTGGCTGAGTTAGTGATCGGCTAGAGATTCATATTATTTATTTGGAGATATACATGTCACTAAGTTCTGAAGCAAAAGCAAAAATTTTGGCTGATTTTGGCCGTTGTGAAAACGACACTGGTTCAACTGAAGTTCAAGTTGCTTTGTTAACTGCGCAAATCAACCATTTGCAAGATCACTTCAAAGAGCACATTCATGATCACCACTCACGTCGTGGTCTGTTACGTATGGTTAGCTCACGTCGTAAGTTAACTGCTTACCTGAAACGTACTGATTTAGCACGTTACACTGCTCTGATCCAAAAGTTAGGTCTACGTCGTTAATTTCGCGTCGACTAACGTGAAAAAGGAGGCTTAGCCTCCTTTTTTATTGCCTAAAATTCAACAGAATATTTATTGTGTAAACGAGAGATATAAAGAAGTTACAGTCAAAATCAGTCTAATGTTTAGGTCCGTTATGCTGAGCTTGATGTGATTAAGCATCGAATCGATACTTAAGTGCCAATGTAAGTATCCTAAGCCCCACGTAAACCATCAAGACTGCTTATTGTTGCTGTTTGTGTTGCTATATACAGCGCTTCAAATTCTGCTTGGGGTAGAGGCTGACTAAAATAGAAACCTTGGCCGACTTGGCACTGATTTTCTTTCAACCAATCCAATTGCTGCTCGTTTTCAATGCCTTCGGCCACAATGGTCAAATTAAGCTGCTTTCCCAACATTAAAATGGTCGATGCAATTGCGCTATCCCCTGGTAGATCGGAAACGAAACAACGATCGATTTTCATGGTAGTGATAGGCAAATGGCGCAAGTAAGAGAGTGAAGAATACCCTGTGCCAAAGTCATCGACTGCAATACCAAATCCGGCTGATTTCAATTGTTCAAGCTTAGCGATAGCGAGTTCAATGTCGTTCATCAACGAGGTTTCAGTGATTTCAATTTCCAGCAACTCGGGTTGGATTTGATAGCGTAATGCCATTTGTTTGATATCGGGAACTAAACTAGCATCGGCAAATTGCTGTGAGGCAACATTAATTGCAATTGGGATGGCATAGTTATATTTTTTCTGCCATTCCCTAAGTACTTTACAGCTTTGCTCTATCACCCAACGACCTATAGGAATGATGATACCGGTTTCTTCCGCGACGGGAATAAAGGAAATGGGGCTGATGAGTCGTCCGTCTTTTTGCCAACGGATCAAGGCTTCACAGGCGATGACTTTGCCTGTTTGCAGATCAAGTTTCGGTTGGAAATACAGTAAAAATTCATTGTTTTTTAACGCATCATGTAAAGATGCTTCAGTGCGTAAGCGAACTGCTGCTCGCTCAGTCATCTGTTGTTTGAAGAAGGCCCATTGATTCGAGCCTGCAGCTTTCGCGCTGTACATGGCAATGTCAGCGTGACGGATCAAATCTTCAGCGCTGTTACCGTCTTCGGGATAAATAGAAATCCCAATCGATGCCGCAGGATGAATTGCATGTTCATTTAATTGAATCGGGACATTGAGCTGGATCAGTAGCTTATCTACAAAATCTGCCGCTTGGTCTGGGGTGTGAACTGTATCGGCCAGAATAACGAATTCATCTCCACCTAAGCGGGAAACAGTGCCTTTATCACCAACGAAGCGTTCGAGAATGCGGGCGATACGAGCGAGGAATTGATCGCCTAATGCGTGGCCAAGGGAATCGTTGATATTCTTAAAACGGTCTAAGTCGATAAACATCAATGCAAAGCTGCGTTTGTGTACTCGCGAGCGTTGGATAGTGACTGCGATGGTTTCAAGCAATAATGTACGGTTCGGTAAGCCTGTTAGCGGATCTCGGGTCGCCATTTTGCGCAGTTTGGACTAGGTTTGGCTAAATTGAATAAGAATTTGGTTGAATTTTGAGGTTACTAAGCCGAGTTCATCATCCTTGTGTGCGTTGGACATAGGTAAGAGATTTTCATCTGGAGAGTCGGGTTCGATCTTATCGATGGCCTCACTGATGCGTGCGATAGGCTGAGTCAGGAAGCGATGGAATACCACTGACAGCACTAAGGTGAGTAAGAGTGCACGAGCGAGAGTAGCAAAAAAACTAAATCTTAACTGCGAGAAGAGGGTGTTTGTTAGTTCTTGGGTATCGTAGAAAACCGTTAATGTACCAATGAGTTGCTGTTGTTGGGTACCTTCAAAATAAAAAGGTCTATACAAAGGGCGAGAAATTTCTTTGAGATCATCAAATAATTTATTACTTAAACTGATAAAAGTCTGTGAGTTATTCTGCTTATTATTACTGACAGAAACAAACATTGAGCCATCGTCCAGCTCAATCACCGCCGAGCCAACATGTTCGACTTTGATGGCACCCTCTAAAGTTTGACGGGCTAAATTATCATCTAATGCCCATACGGCATTTGCTGCAGGTTGTTCAACTGAATCAAGGAGTTCTTGCTGAGTGGTCGTGAGTTGTTGTTTGGTTGATACGACGACTAAAGCGATTTCAACAATAAAAATGGCAATGGCAAAAAATAGGGCAGTAAATACGACTAGGTTAGTTTGTTTCCACGTCAGTGACTTAAAACGGCCTGTCATCGGGCGCATCCTTCATGATAATTATTCACCATCGGCGAGATTTTCCGTATCAATATAAACCGCAACTCTTTGTTGATTTAACCACTTTAGTGAAAAGTTACGTATTTGTCATCATTATCTGCTCTTTATCTATTGATCCGAATTGCAGTATACTTACGCGCGTAATTCAAGGTCATTAATTAAGGAATGGGTCACGTGAATCCTATTGTAAAGAGTTTTGAGTATGGTCAACATACAGTCACCCTGGAAACAGGTGTTATAGCGCGTCAAGCTGATGCAGCCGTTTTAGCGAGTATGGGTGACACGACAGTGTTAGTCACTGTTGTCGGTAAAAAAGATGCAGATGCAGGCCGTGACTTTTTCCCTCTGACTGTTAACTATCAAGAAAAAACCTACGCAGCGGGTAAAATTCCTGGTGGTTTCTTTAAGCGTGAAGGCCGTCCTTCAGAAGATGAGACATTAATCGCTCGTCTGATCGACCGTCCAATTCGCCCTCTTTTCCCTAATGGTTTCAAAAACGAAGTTCAAGTTATCATTACCGTAGTATCTGTCGATCCACAAATCGAGCCAGATATCATCTCCATGATCGGTACTTCTGCGGCACTGGCTATTTCTGGTATTCCATTCAGCGGTCCTTTAGGTGCTGCACGTGTGGGTTACATTGATGGCGAATACGTGTTGAACCCAAGTGTTGCACAACTTGCAACCAGTCAACTGAACTTAGTGGTTGCTGGTACTGCTGGTGCAGTATTAATGGTGGAATCAGAAGCCCAAGCATTACCAGAAGAAGTGATGTTAGGTTCTGTAGTTTACGGTCACGATCAACAACAAGTGGTTATCAAGGCGATTGCTGAATTTAAAGCAGAAGCCGGTAAACCAACTTGGGATTGGACTGCACCAACGCAAGATGCCGATTTAGTCGCCCAAATCAAAGAGCTTGCTGAAGCTGGTTTAGGTGATGCGTATAAAATCCAAGTTAAACAAGATCGTTATGCTCAAGTTTCTGTTGTTAAAGCAGCAGCAAAAGAAGCCTTGTTAACGAGCAATCCAAGCGTTGATTTACGTGAAGTTGACAACTTACTGGGTAGCTTAGAGAAGAAAGTGGTTCGTGGTCGCATCATCCGTGGCGAGCCACGTATCGATGGTCGTGAACCAGACATGATCCGTGCATTGAGCGTGTTAGCGGGCGTATTGCCACGTACTCACGGTAGTGCATTGTTCACTCGTGGCGAAACTCAAGCGTTGGTAACTTGTACTTTAGGTACTGAACGTGATGCACAGAAGATCGACAGCATCATGGGCGAGCGCACTAACCGTTTCATGCTGCACTATAACTTCCCTCCATACTCTGTTGGTGAAACAGGCATGGTGGGATCACCTAAGCGCCGCGAAATCGGTCATGGTAAGTTAGCTTGGCGCGGTATTAACGCTGTTATGCCTTCAGCGGCTGAATTCCCATACAGCGTACGCGTTGTATCTGAAATCACTGAATCTAACGGTTCAAGCTCTATGGCGTCAGTATGTGGTACTTCTCTCGCGTTGATGGATGCCGGTGTACCTATCAAGACTTCTGTAGCGGGTATCGCTATGGGTCTAGTGAAAGAAGGCGATGATTTCGTTGTGCTTTCTGACATCTTAGGTGATGAAGATCATTTAGGTGACATGGACTTTAAAGTTGCGGGTACGCGTGATGGTATTACTGCACTGCAGATGGATATCAAGATCGAAGGTATCACTAAAGAAATCATGGATATCGCACTGCAACAAGCCTATGGTGCACGTGTACATATTCTAAACGTGATGGATCAAGCGATTGGTTCACACCGTGATGATATTTCTGATCACGCTCCACGTATCACTGTTATCAAGATCAACCCAGAAAAAATCCGTGACGTTATCGGTAAAGGTGGCGCAGTTATCCGTGCTCTGACCGAAGAAACGGGCACTACGATTGAACTGGAAGATGATGGTACTGTGAAAATCGCTTCTTCAAACGGCGAAGCAACTAAAGAAGCTATCCGTCGTATCGAAGAAATCACTTCAGAAGTTGAAGTGGGTCGTATCTACAATGGTAAGGTTATCCGTATCGTTGATTTCGGCGCATTCGTGAATATTCTGCCGGGCAAAGACGGTTTAGTACACATTTCACAAATCAGTGATGAACGTGTTGCTAACGTGTCTGATCACCTTGAGCTGAACCAAGAAGTTGCCGTTAAGGTGATGGAAGTGGATCGTCAAGGCCGCGTACGTCTGTCAATTAAAGAAGCACAAACGAAAGAAGCTGCTGCTGAATAATGAGTCTTTGACTAATTTATAGGCACACACTTTTTAAGTGATTGCATCAAAAGGAGATCAAATGATCTCCTTTTTTGTTTTGGCATTAAGAAAGTCACTATTAATCTTAATTCCCTAATAGCGGTCCTGTGGTGGGATTGCTATCATGAAGATTCTTCTGCGTATGTTGGGAATCTAAAAAGGTAGAAATGGATGAGTCTTAAAATTAGAACCGCTGTCGTTGCTGTGCTGGCGAGTGCCAGTCTGTTGTTAGCCGGATGCGCAACCACCCAGTCTCCTTTAGATAACCATAATGATGTTGAAGGTAAATTGGTTGTCGCGCCTGTCATGCCTGATTATAAAGTCGAAGTGACACTGGCAAAACTCAACGAGATTTTGGCTACGGTCGAACTGACGAATGAACAGAGAGCTAGATTTCATTACGATCGTGGTGTGATTTACGACAGTGTAGGCTTAAGACTGCTCGCACGGATTGATTTTATGCAAGCGTTAAAACTTCAGCCTGATCTTGCTGATGCCTATAATTTCCTTGGAATTTATTACACCCAAGAAGGTGAATACGACAGCGCCTATGAAGCCTTCGATGGCGTATTAGAGTTAGCACCTAATTATGATTATGCCTATTTGAATCGCGGTATTGCTTTGTACTATGGCGACCGCATTGATTTAGCGACTAAAGATATGCAGGCGTTTTATGCAGGCGATAATAAAGACGGTTATCGGGCATTATGGCTGTATTTGATTGATTTTAAAGCTGACTCCGTTGAAGCGAAAAAACAGTTAGCGCAGCATCGTCAGAATTTAGAAAATGATGCTTGGGCGACCGTTATCGTCGATTATTATTTAGGTAAAAAAAGCCGTGATGAGGTGTTTTCTGCCGCTAAAGTAGGCTTAACATATCCGAAAGAATATGCTGAACGTTTATGCGAAGCTTATTTTTACCTTGCAAAAATGGCGATAGAAACTAAGCAATATCAAGATGCTGCAAACTATTTTCGCTTAGCATTGGCAACCAATATCTATGATTTTGTCGAACATAGATATGCGCGTATTGAACTCGCCAAAGTCAAAGGTTTGCTCGAAGCCACAAAATAACCTCTCTCAGCCCGAGTTCATCTCGGGCTTTGCCTAGCCAAGCTCGAACTGAGGCGCTATAATTTGCGCCTTTTTAGCGATACAAGTGCATAGGTTAACATGTCAGGCAATAAAGTAGAGGTCGATAAACGTCGCACCTTCGCGATCATATCGCACCCCGACGCGGGTAAAACAACCATTACCGAAAAAGTGCTGTTATTCGGAAACGCTTTGCAGAAAGCGGGTACGGTTAAAGGCAAAAAATCGGGTCAGCATGCTAAGTCTGACTGGATGGAAATGGAAAAAGACCGTGGTATTTCTATTACTACGTCTGTCATGCAATTTCCCTATGGTGGCGCCCTTGTTAACCTACTCGATACGCCTGGTCACGAAGACTTCTCTGAAGATACTTATCGTACTCTGACGGCCGTTGACTCATGTTTGATGGTGATCGACTCTGCTAAGGGTGTTGAAGACCGTACGATCAAGTTGATGGAAGTGACACGTCTGCGTGATACGCCGATTGTGACCTTTATGAACAAACTCGACCGCGATATCCGTGATCCTATTGATCTGATGGATGAAGTCGAAAGCGTGCTGAATATTGCCTGTGCACCTATTACTTGGCCTATTGGCAGTGGTAAAGAGTTCAAAGGTATTTACCACATACTGCGTGATGAAGTGGTCTTGTATCAAGGCGGTATGGGACACACGATCCAAGAGCGTCGTGTAATTAAAGGCATTAATAATCCTGATCTTGAGAAAGCGATTGGCAGTTATGCCGCTGATTTGCGCAATGAGATGGAATTAGTGCGCGGCGCGTCGCATGAATTTGACCATGCAGCTTTCTTGAAAGGCGAGTTGACGCCAGTGTTCTTCGGTACTGCGCTAGGTAACTTTGGTGTGGACCATATTCTTGACGGCATCGTCGAGTGGGCACCTAAGCCATTACCGCGCGAAAGCGATACACGCGTTATCATGCCTGATGAAGAAAAATTCACCGGTTTCGTGTTCAAGATCCAAGCAAACATGGATCCAAAACACCGTGACCGTGTCGCCTTTATGCGTGTGTGTTCTGGCCGTTACGAGCAAGGCATGAAAATGCACCATGTGCGTATTGGTAAAGATGTTAACGTTAGCGATGCATTGACCTTTATGGCAGGCGATCGTGAGCGTGCTGAAGAAGCTTACCCAGGCGATATTATCGGTTTACATAACCATGGCACTATCCGTATTGGCGATACGTTTACCCAAGGTGAAAAATTCCGTTTCACTGGCGTACCTAACTTCGCCCCTGAAATGTTCCGCCGTATTCGTTTGCGCGATCCGCTTAAACAGAAGCAACTCTTAAAAGGCTTAGTACAGTTATCTGAAGAAGGTGCTGTACAAGTATTCCGCCCAATTGATACTAACGATTTGATTGTTGGCGCTGTGGGTGTACTGCAGTTTGAAGTGGTTGTTGGTCGTCTGAAGAGTGAATATAACGTTGAAGCTATTTACGAAGGTATTAGCGTGTCGACAGCTCGCTGGGTTTATTGTAAGGATGAGCGTAAGCTTGAAGAGTTCCGCCGTAAGTGTAGCCAAAACTTGGCTCTCGATGGTGGCGATAACTTAACCTATATTGCACCAACTATGGTTAACCTTAATCTTTCGATGGAAAGATATCCTGATATTGAGTTTGCGAAAACCCGCGAACATTAATAGGGTTCGGTCTAGAATAGTGGTTGAAATGGCGGTGAATTCACCGCCATTTTTGTATCTAATGAAAATTAAAAATCGGTTCTGGATGTGAATGATGGCGAATTGGATCACAAAAACATGGCAGGCTTATATTCATTGGTGCGACCGAATGGGGCTGACACCTGAAAATCGTCGCTGTTGCATGCCGCGCCTTGAAGATCCTCCATTAGCGGTAAAATGCGCCAAAGCTTTGGTGGTTGACGAAACGGTATCACCACCAGAACCTCATTCAATTGGTAAATCGACCGCAGAGTGAGGCATTTACTGTGATTGATACCCACGCCCATTTGGATTTTGCCGAGTTTGATGTTGACCGCGACGATGTGGTGTTACGAATGCACAGTGTTGGCGTAGATAATCTGATTATTCCCGGTGTGTCCCCGCGGCACTGGCACAAACAGCTCGCCGTTGCCGAACAATACCAAACTTATTTTGCCCTTGGTATTCATCCTTGGTTTTGTCCAGAGGATGTTGATGCTGGGATCTTAGCATTAACATCTCAAGTTTCGGCGTTACTAGAATGTCCTCGCTTTGTTGCTATTGGTGAATGTGGCTTAGATAAGCTCTATTCCTCAACTTGGCCTCAGCAGCTCGCATTTTTTGAGGCACAATTAGCTTTAGCTAAGTCCGTTAATCTGCCAGTTATTATTCATAGCGTAAAAGCACATTCAGAGGTTTTAGGATGTTTGAAAAAGCATCAATTGCCTAGAGGCGGTGTTATACATGCTTTTTCTGGCAGTACTGAAATTGCACTGGAATATATCAAATTAGGTTTTAAGCTGGGAATTGGTGGTTTGATTATGAACCCTAATGCTAAAAAATTGCTCAAAACTGTCAGCGAATTACCACTTCAGCACTTCATACTTGAGACTGACTCTCCTGCAATGACTCCGCTAAATGTTACTGAAAAACGTAACCAGCCCGCTAACCTTGTTCTTTTTATAGACAAAATTGCCAATTTGCAAAAAAAATCAAGTGTTCTAATATCAGAACACTTGGTGTCGAATGTAATGCAACTGTTTGACCTTTAGCTGTTTTTAAATAAACAGGTGTAGGTCGCACTAGCATTCTGCACTAAGCGATTGAAATTAAACTCCAAAAATATGATCAAAACGACGATTTTCGACTTTGCCTCGGGTATAATCTGACTCGGAAATAGGTTGATTAACAACATAATTAAAAAGTGTTAACAATAGGGTGATGGTTAATGGATATATTAATGAGTTTAGTAGGGGTGGTCACCCTACTTGCGATAGGTTTCCTCCTATCGAATAACAAAAAAGCAATTAATTTACGTACAGTGGGTGGCGCGTTAGCTATCCAAGCTGCCTTCGGTGGTTTTGTACTGTATATTCCTGTTGGTAAAGACATTCTGAAAGGGATGTCTGATGCGGTTTCTAGCGTTATTGGTTACGCACAAAACGGTATCGGTTTCCTGTTTGGTGATTTAGCTAACTTTAAACTTGGCTTTATCTTCGCAGTTAACGTGTTACCCGTTATTGTGTTCTTCTCTTCTCTGATTGCGGTTCTATATTACTTAGGCGTTATGCAGTGGATCATCCGTATCATCGGTGGTGGTTTACAAAAAGCATTGGGCACAAGCCGTACTGAATCGATGTCAGCAACAGCTAACATCTTCGTTGGTCAGACTGAAGCCCCATTAGTGGTTCGCCCATTCATTCCAACTATGACGCAGTCTGAACTGTTTGCGATCATGGTGGGTGGTTTGGCATCAATCGCGGGTTCAGTATTGGCTGGTTACGCGCAGATGGGTGTACCTATCGAATACTTAGTTGCCGCTTCATTCATGGCAGCACCAGGTGGTCTATTAATGGCTAAACTGATGCACCCTGAAACTGAAGCTGCTAAAAATGACATGAGCGATTTACCAGAAGATCCTGACAAACCAGCTAACGTATTAGACGCCGCTGCTGCAGGTGCTTCATCTGGTATGCATTTAGCCTTAAACGTAGGCGCTATGTTGTTAGCCTTCGTTGGTTTGATCGCTATGGTCAACGGCATTATTGGTGGTGTGGGTGGTTGGTTTGGCGTTGAAGGTTTAACACTTGAACTGATCCTTGGCTATGTGTTTATGCCATTAGCATTCCTTATCGGTGTGCCTTGGAATGAAGCATTAGTAGCAGGTTCTTTCATCGGTCAAAAGATCATTGTTAACGAATTCGTTGCTTACTTAAACTTTGCTCCATATATCTCTGATGCTGCCACTACTTGTACAGCGGTTGCTGCTGAAGTTGTTAAAGGCCTGCCGTTATGCGTTGCTGAAACTCAAGCTGTGATGACTCATAGAACACAAGCGATTATTTCGTTTGCTCTGTGTGGTTTCGCTAACTTGTCTTCAATCGCGATTTTGCTTGGTGGTTTAGGTGCTATGGCTCCTAACCGTCGTCATGATTTAGCTACAATGGGTATTCGTGCGGTTATCGCCGGCTCTTTAGCTAACTTAATGAGCGCAACACTTGCTGGTTTGTTCTTAGCTATCTAAGTAACAACAGCAGGGGGAAACCCCACTAACTGGGTCCTGACCATGCAGGGCAGGGCCTAAGTTAATTCAACCATTTTCCAGTAGTGATTCCTGTAGTGAATAGTTTCTCCAATTGAAAGATACAGAATGCAACTGAAGTGTAGCTGTCATTCTGTCTTAAATGTCGTGAGTCTACGGTTACGTTAATTAATCGTAATGCAGAAGTCGCGACTTTGTTCACAATTAAGAATTTTGTGTTTGTGATTTTACGCTAGATTATTGAGATTTTTTTTAATCTAGGTAGAATGCGAACGCCACAAAAAGAACGCTACCCTCGATGGTAGCAAACAAGATAAATGGGGTTGATGATGAAAAACGTTAAAACTTTAGCTTTAGCCGCTACTGCAGTAGCAGCAATCTCTGGCAACGCATTTGCTGCTGATCGTACTGATCTTCACGGTACTGATTATAAGTGGATGCAGTTCAACGCTATGTACTCTATTGGTGAAAAGCCAGATAACCCAGCAACAGGCGATCAACATAACTATTTAGAAATGGAATTCGGCGGTCGTTCTGGCGTATTCGATCTATACGGTTATGTTGACGTATTCAACTTAGCAAACCAATCAAGCAGCAACGGTGACAAGAACCCAGGTTCTGGCACAAGCAAAATTTTCATGAAGTTTGCTCCACGTGTGTCTATCGATGCTTTGACTGGTAAAGACTTATCTTTTGGCCCAGTTCAAGAAGTTTACTTCTCTACTCTGTTCAACTGGGACGGTCTGAATGGTGAAGGCGTTAACTCTTCATTCTGGGGTGTTGGTGCTGATGTAAACGTGCCTTGGTTAGGCAAAACAGGTATGAACCTATATGGTTTTTACGACCTGAATGCTAAAGAGTGGAACGGATATCAGTTCTCTGCTAACTGGTTCAAACCTTTCTACTTCTTTGATAACAAGAGCTTCCTGTCATTCCAAGGTTACATCGATTATCAATTCGGTGCAGATGAAGACCAAGCTGCTTTCGTACCAAAAACGTCAAACGGTGGTAACATCTTCTTCGGCCTATACTGGCATTCAGATCGTTATGCTCTGGGCTATGGCTTGAAAGGCTTCAAAGACGTTTATCTGTTAGAAGATGGTGCTGGTGCTCTAGCTCTAGAATCAACAGGTTGGTCACACTACCTGTCAGCAACTTACAAGTTCTAATCTCTTGTAATTATTGCTTGTTGGAGCCGCATTATGCGGCTCCATCTTTAGTTTTACCATGAGTCTTTATCTAAGCCTATTAGGCTAACAAGTGGGTTTATATAAAGGTTTGTGTTTTTCTCGCGCTAAAATGGATTTTTCGCGGAAAAGTAGGAGCAAGATTTTATTCGTATCCTCTCTTCCGGTCTTCAAGGATTCAAGTCGTGGTCACTTATAAGTTATTTTAAGTGTCAGGATGCCTATTGTTCTTTATGACTTAGGCAAGATTGAATACCTACAACAAGGTAGTTTGTACAAGCAAATTACTCGGCACCGCCTGAAGGCCCGGCCATATAAAAATAATCAAAATAATGCCACCTCTCAAGCGTTGCGTTTATGCGACTGATTTCTATTCATTTAATTTTTATTTTGGAGAGCTATTATGACTGATTTAAAAAAAGCAGCACAACGCGCCATTGAGTTAATGGACTTAACGACTTTGAATGATGACGACACAGATCAAAAAGTGATCGACCTGTGCCACAAAGCGAAAACGGCTGCGGGCAATACCGCCGCTATCTGCATTTACCCACGTTTCATTCCGATTGCACGCAAGACGCTAGATGAAATCGGTGCTGAAGATATCCAAATTGCCACTGTGACTAACTTCCCCCATGGCAATGATGACATTGCCATTGCTGTGCTAGAAACTCGCGCCGCTGTTGCCTATGGTGCCGACGAAGTTGACGTGGTATTCCCATACCGCGCACTGATGGAAGGCAATGAAACAATTGGTTTTGAATTAGTTAAAGCCTGTAAAGAAGCCTGTGGTGAAGTCTTGTTAAAAGTGATCATCGAATCTGGCGTGTTAGCTGATCCTGCACTTATCCGTCGTGCATCTGAGCTTTCAATCGATGCAGGTGCTGACTTTATTAAAACCTCTACTGGTAAAGTGCCTGTAAACGCCACACTTGAAGCAGCTGAAATCATGTTAACTGTGATCAGCGAGAAGAATACCCAAGTAGGCTTCAAGCCTGCTGGTGGTGTGCGTGATGCTGCACAAGCGGCTGAATTCCTAGGTGTTGCTGAGCGTATTTTAGGTGCTGATTGGGTTTCACCACGTACCTTTAGATTTGGTGCTTCAAGTTTACTAAACAGCTTGTTACACACACTAGAATTAGCTGATGCGCCTAAGCCGACTCAAGGCTATTAATTGCAAACTATCGCTGATTAATACTATCAGCGTATAGCGAGCCTAATTAAGTGTGACCTAAATCTATTTGGCAAACTCAAAACTTCGATAGTATGAACTTGTAATATTGCTACAGTTTTGATGTTTCATTGCAAAGATAAGCACTAGCGACAAGGTTGTTAGTGCCTATCTTGGAGGCAGTATCATGTTTCTAGCTCAAGAGATTATTCGTAAAAAACGTAATGGTTTAGCGCTAAGTTCTGCAGAAATACAGTTTTTTGTTCAATGTATCACTACTAACGCAGTGTCCGAAGGTCAGATCGCCGCATTAGGTATGGCGGTGTATTTTAATGACATGAATATGGATGAAAGAATCGCTTTAACGACTGCGATGCGTGATTCTGGCACTGTGCTTAATTGGCAATCATTGGGACTCAACGGTCCTGTCATCGACAAACACAGCACTGGTGGTGTCGGTGATGTGATTAGTCTCATGCTCGGCCCTATGGCTGCGGCTTGTGGCGGTTATGTGCCTATGATTTCTGGGCGCGGCCTAGGTCATACTGGCGGCACGCTCGATAAGTTTGATGCCATTCCGGGTTACCAAACTGAGCCTTCAAGTGAATTGTTCCGCAAAGTGGTTAAAGAAGTCGGGGTGGCGATTATTGGCCAAACGGGCGACCTCGTCCCTGCCGATAAACGCTTCTATTCTATCCGCGATAATACTGCCACCGTTGAATCTATTTCCCTCATCACAGCATCGATTCTGTCTAAGAAATTAGCTTGTAATTTAGATGCGTTGGCGATGGACGTAAAAGTTGGTAGTGGCGCTTTCATGCCAACCTATGAGGCATCGGAAGAATTAGCTCGCAGTATTGCAGCTGTTGCTAATGGCGCGGGTACTAAAACGACGGCTTTACTTACCGATATGAATCAAGTGCTTGCATCTTGTGCAGGTAACGCGGTTGAAGTGAAAGAAGCCATCGACTTTTTAACGGGTGCTTACCGTAACCCGCGTTTATATGAAGTCACTATGGGTCTTTGTGCTGAGATGCTGCTTCTAGGCGGTCTTGCAAGCAATGAAGCCGACGCTCGCGCTAAACTGAATCGTGTACTCGACAATGGTCGCGCTGCAGAACTCTTTGGCAAGATGGTGTCGGGTCTTGGTGGTCCAGTCGATTTTGTTGAAAACTACAATAAATACCTACCGCAATCACAAATTATTCGCCCAGTTTTTGCCGATATGCAAGGTTATGCCTATAGCATGGATACCCGTGAGTTAGGTTTAGCGGTTGTGACCTTAGGTGGCGGCCGCCGTAAGCCCGGTGATGCACTAGACTATAGTGTTGGCTTAACTCAAGTGTGTGCTTTAGGCGATAAAGTAGATTCATCGACTCCGATTGCCGTTATCCATGCACAGTCTGAAGCCGCCTTTGCTGAAGCAGAACTTGCGGTGAAAAAAGCGATTCACATTGGTGAAACCGCTCCAGAAAAAACACCTGAGATCTATGCCTATATTCGTGCATCGGATCTTTAAGGAAGAATTATGAAACGTACCATTATTATGATGTTGGACTCCTTTGGAGTCGGTGCTTCTGCTGATGCAGCAAGCTTTGGTGATGTTGGTTCCGATACCTTTGGTCATATTGCTAAAGCATGTGCCGAAGGCAAAGCCGATATTGGCCGCGAAGGTCCGCTGAAATTACCTAACTTAGCGCGCTTAGGTTTAGGCCATGCGGCGATGGAAAGTACTGGCGCCTTTGCTTCCGGTTTTGGCGATAATGTTGAGCTGATTGGTGCTTATGGTCATGCACAAGAGTTAAGTTCGGGTAAAGATACGCCGAGCGGTCACTGGGAGATGGCGGGCGTGCCCGTACTATTCGAGTGGGGTTATTTCAGCGAGCACCAAAATTCTTTCCCTAAAGAACTGACGGATAAGATCTTAGCCCGTGCAGGTCTGGATGGATTCTTAGGTAATTGCCATGCCTCAGGTACAACCATTTTAGAAGAGTTAGGCGAAGAGCACATGCGCTCTGGCAAGCCTATTTTCTACACCTCTGCTGATTCAGTATTCCAAATCGCTTGTCATGAAGAAACCTTCGGTTTAGACAATCTCTATCGTCTTTGCGAAATAACCCGTGAAGAGTTAGAGCCTTACAACATAGGTCGCGTCATTGCCCGTCCATTTGATGGTACTGGTCCAAGTGATTTTGCCCGTACCGGCAATCGTAAGGATTATTCGCTCGCGCCACCGGCAAAAACTGTACTCGATAAGCTGAAAGAGGCTGGCGGTGAAGTGGTGAGTGTAGGCAAGATTGCCGACATTTATGCTTACTGTGGTATCACTAAAAAAGTGAAGGCGAACGGCTTAGAAGCACTTTTCGATGCGACCTTAGCTGAAGTGAAATCTGCGGGTGATAACACTATAGTGTTTACTAACTTCGTTGATTTCGACTCTCACTACGGTCATCGCCGTGATGTTGCTGGCTATGCCAAAGGGCTGGAATATTTCGATGCCCGTTTGCCTGAAATGCTCGCATTATTAGGTGAAAATGATCTGCTGATTTTAACGGCGGATCACGGTTGCGATCCAACATGGCAAGGCACGGATCATACCCGTGAATATGTGCCAGTATTAGTCTTTGGCGCTGGATTGAAAGCGGGATCGCTGGGTCGTCGTAATAGCTTTGCTGATATCGGCCAATCTATTGCGAGCCACTTTAAGCTTGAACCTATGGCCTATGGCGAATCGTTCCTTTAGGCAAATTAGCATTTATTTCGATTTGGCGGCTGACATTTGCCGTCAGTAAACAAAGACTTAAGTCTTAATAAAATAAACAGGGGTTATTTCGATGGCAACACCACACATTAATGCTGTAGAGGGCGCATTCGCTGAGACAATGCTGTTTCCAGGCGATCCATTACGTGCAAAATATATTGCTGAAACATTCTTAGAAAATGTTGAGCAAGTGACTGATGTTCGAAACATGCTAGGTTTTACTGGTACTTACAAAGGTAAGCGTATTTCAGTAATGGGTTCTGGCATGGGTATTCCTTCATGCTCTATCTATGCAACTGAATTAATTCGTGATTACGGCGTTAAGAACCTGATCCGTGTGGGTACTTGTGGTGCGATCAGCACTGACGTTAAAGTACGTGACGTGATCATCGGTATGGGTGCATGTACTGACTCAGCGGTTAACCGTTTACGTTTTAAAGGCCAAGATTTTGCCGCTATCGCTAACTATGAGCTGATGAATGCGGTTATCGAATCTGCGAAAGTTCGTGGCACTAAAGTTCGCGTAGGTAATATTTTCTCTGCGGACCTGTTCTACACTCCTGATCCACAAATGTTTGACGTGATGGAGAAGATGGGCGTATTAGGCGTAGAAATGGAAGCGGCTGGTTTGTACGGCGTTGCCCATGAGTTTGGTGCGCGTGCCCTGTGCGTTGTGACTGTATCTGATCATATCCGCACCGGTGAAAAGACTTCTGCAGAAGAACGTCAAACCACATTCAATGACATGATCATCATGACATTAGAAGCGGCGATTACACTGTAACTGTTACGCTGTAAGAGTGAGTGTCAATAAAAAAGAGGCTATATGCCTCTTTTTTATTGTCTCAAATTCATTCAAAGCATAATGATGTCAATGCTTATGTGCTAATGTTACTGGCTACCTACATTTTACTCATCTATTATTAACTGTTGGTAATTTTTATCGTAATACTAAAATTTTTAAAGGTAAATAGCTGAAAAGCTTGTCAAAAATATGGCTAAAATCGAAAGGTTGACACAAGGGGAATTTCAACGGGGCTTCTCATTAATTGAAGTGCTTGTTGCGTTAGTGATCTTAGTCATTGGCTTAATTGGCATTTTTAATCTGCATATTGTTGCAAAGCGTGGCAGCTTCGAGTCATTTCAGCAAACCCAAGCCTCCTATTATGCGAACGATATTATCAATCGAATGAAGCTGAATAGAACACAACTGGGCAATTACGATGGAGAGTACACAGGTACTCTGAGTAAACCCGGTAGTGTTTGTGATGTTGCAGTTGGAGCCGTGAATATATGTACTCCAGAAGAGACAGAAGCTTGGGACCTATATCAGTGGGAGCAGAGTTTTATGGGGGCTGCTGAAGTTGTGGATAGTCAGAATGTTGGGGGATTAGATTCGCCAACGGCTTGTATTAATGTAAATGGTTCAACTGTAACAGTTACTGTTGCATGGAGAGGGATCCAAGAGGGCGCGGGTACAAGTTATTCAGGCAGTGAATGCGGAAAAGATATTGGTACGCGTAGACGGCTTTTTATTCTTTCGACAATGATTATTTAGGTTAATTATTATGGCCAACTCAAAAAACTGTCAGAAAGGGATGTCATTAGTCGAGTTAATGGTCTCTATGGTTATTGGCCTATTTCTCACTCTTGGCCTTTTTGCCATGTTTAGCATGTCCTCTTCCAATGTAATTACGACGAGCCAATTTAGTCAATTGCAAGAAAATGGCCGAATTGCTTTATCAATAATGGAAAGAGACATCAGCCAATTTGGATTTATGGCGGAAATGAATTCTACTACTACGCCAACCATATTGGATGCTGTAGGGAATGACTGTATTGGTGCCGGACTTAACAATGCAACCCTACCTAATGGTGTTAATTTTTACTATTTATGGGGATATGAAGAAGGTGTAAGTGCTGATTCTTTAAGCTGTCTGGATGGTGTTAATAAAAATACAGATGTGATACAAATTAAAAGATTAGTTGGTCCGTCAGTTAAAAATCCTAATGGAGAGCGTTTTTATATGGCGATAACCTCGGAGTTTGCAGTTATTTTTAAAGGTGGAAATCCCCCCGTGCCTGTTATTGATAATGCACGTTTTTGGGAATATCAACATCATGTCTATTTTATTAAAAATGATGGTTCCGTACCTGTTTTACGCCGAAAAACTTTAACTAAAAATAATGGCATGAACAACGAAGAACAGTTAGTTGAAGGCATAGAGAATATGCGTATTCTCTATGGTTTTGATAGTAACGGAGATGATACGGCCGATAGTTTTATGCCAGCAGAAAACGTAACTAGTTTGATGTGGGATAACGTCACTATTCGGCTTGTCGCATTAAGAATTTTCTTACTTGTTCGTGCTACTAATGAAGATAAAAATTATATTAATGATGTAACTTATATTTTAGGTGATAAAGAAATTATGGGATTTAATGACCATTACCGCCGTAAAGTAATGTCAACCACAGTAATGGTCGAAAATCCTGTACCGGCTCCACAGTTTAATTAGTTATTTAAGCAACATTTTGAGTATAAGGTTAATTAAATGAATAGGCAAAAAGGAATTGTGTTATTTTTTGCGCTAATTGTATTGTTACTCATGACAATCATTGGTGTTGCTTTAGCTGTTAATTCAACCCAGTCCATGCGTATGTCTGGAGCAGGCTCAGAACGAATAGAAGCGAAGTCAATTGCCGATGGCGGCTTAGAAGCTGCAATTGATGTTAATAAAGGTACTATTTTGGCAAAAATATCCGCAATTATATCAACAAGTGAATTTGGTTCCGAGCAAACGTTAACGCCTATTCCCTACGAAGTTGATGCATTAGGTAATGTTGTTATTAGTGCAAAGGATGTAGGATGCCTACGGAGTACTCATCCCTATAGTGGTAATTTAGTCAGTTGTCGACAGGTTGAAATTAGCAGTACAGTCACTTTTGGCCGAGATAATTTAGGTCAACTCACTGTAGTCGAAGTTGTGGAACAAGAAGTTTTAACTGGGAGTTAGATATGATTATTAAAAGGCTGGCTTGTTCTATACTACTTGCGCTGACTTTTGTGTCGGCTTTCTCCTTCTGTGACGATACTGAGTTATATGTAAAAGAATCAACAACTCGAACGGGCGCAAGACCTAAAGTGCTCGTTATATTTGATAACTCAGGAAGTATGTCGACTGAAGAAATTACTCAGGTTGTAGACTATGACCCTAACTATGACTACCCAGCCGTAAGTGGTTCTGGGTATAGTGATACTCTTATTTATTATGCTGTTGGCGGTGGGGGATTACCCACCCCTGATACTAGCTCTGATAAGCGTAATTTTAAAGCTAGTTTAAATGGATGTAGTCAAAGCAAAGCTGCATTAGCAGAGTTTGGTCGTTTTACTGGGTATATAAGAGAGTTCACATCAAGTGGTACTACTGGCGTTTGGAAAGAACTACCTGAAACAAATGGTACTGCAATAAAAGTAATTGATTGTTGGGAAGATATTTCTCAAATAAATCCGAGTAATTCATCATCATATCCTAATGGATTTCCTGCTAACGGGGTAACAACGGGGTCAGGTAGTAAAAAGAAAGCATATCCATATTTTACTTCCTCACTACCAGGAACAACTTGGACCAATGCTTTAGCCGCAGCCAATAATACTGACTTTGGTGTTGGACAACCTATTACCTTGTACACTGATAATTACCTAAGATGGTACGGATTATCTAAAGCAGGAAAATTACCAACGGTAAAAGTTTCAAGACTAGAAATTGCGAAGAAAGCGATTTCTAATATTATTAGTTCAACTCCAACAGTGGATTTTGGACTTGCTGTATTTAATTATAATTATCCAAATGAAGGTAATCGAGACGGTGGTCGGATTGTATCTGGCATTACTCAGATGACGGATAGTACGCGTGCGAGTTTATTAACTACTATTGATAATTTGCTGGCAAAAACAAATACACCACTATGTGAGACTATGTATGAAGCTTACCGTTACTTTGCCGGTAAGGGCGTTAAATATGGTCATAGTGATACAGATTATGGCTCTTATGTTGGAAATAAACCACCGTATGACAGCTTAGTGGAGAAGAGTGGTAACTACGCAAGTCCATTTAAAGTATGTACGGATATTGCTTATGTTATCTATGTCACTGATGGCTCTCCAACTGTTGATAAAAATGCGAATAATGACGTTATTAGTTTAACTGCCACAGGAAGTAAAGAAGGGGATTACTCTTTATTTTCTAAAAATCTAGATACAGCAAGCTATTTGCCCGCATTAGCTAGTTATATGTTTAATAACGATTTAATTAACAAGTTGGACAGTTCAAATACTGAACAAATGCAGAATGTTCGTACTTATACTATTGGTTTTAGTAAAGGTGCAGAAGATGCCGCACCTTTACTTGCTGAGACGGCTAAAAGAGGTGGTGGTTTATATTTTGCTGCTCAAAACAGTCTTGAACTACAGAATGCACTTAATGATGCGTTATCAAATATTTTGAATATTGATTCAAGTTTTACATCTCCAAGTATTGCTAGTAATAATTTTGATAGGACTCAGACATTTGATGCCGCTTATTACGCTATGTTTCTCCCAGGCAAAGGACCTCGTTGGAGCGGTAATTTAAAAAAATTAAAAGTAACCGCAGATGGAACATTGGTTGATAGTAAAGGGAATGCAGCTATAGCGGATAACGGCAATATTAAAGATGGTGCCTGTACTATATGGTCGGATTGTGTTGCGCAAAAGGATGGGAATAAAGTTGAAGTTGGCGGAGTCGCGGCACAAATCAGAAAGCAAGAAGTTAGGAATATTGTAAGTAACTTAAATGGGTCCTCCAGTTTAACGCCCTTAACACTTGCTAATGCACAAACTGCAGCAGGCGGTGATGCTGCGCTAGCTAGCTATATGAGAACTAGCGTAGATGAGCTTGCTAATACGTTAAATTGGCTTAATGGGATAGATGTCGACGACGATAATAAAGATGGTAGTACGACAGATAAACGTAATGATATTATGGGTGATCCTCTTCATTCTAAGCCACTTGCACTCAATTTCGGCACAAAAAGCGCGACTGATATTCGTATCATGCTTGGTACTAATCAAGGTGTTGTGCATATGTTTAAAGATGCGGGCGAATCTGTATCAGAGACTTGGGGCTTTATTCCCTATGAGTTATTGCCTAATTTAACAGAACTGAGAAGTAATGATCCTTCAGGTGTACACACAGTATACGGAATGGATTCATCTCCAGTTGCTTACACAGAAACTGATGCTGAGGGTAAAGTGATTAAAGCATGGGTCTATATGGGGATGCGTCGAGGTGGCTCGTCTTATTATGCCCTCAATGTGACAAACCCTGATAGCCCTTCTCTAATGTGGACTATTAATCCATCAACGGATGGTTTTTCTGATCTTGGACAAACATGGTCTGAGCCTATAGTGACGAAAATCGTTGGTTATGAAAAGCCTGTACTCATTTTTGGTGGTGGCTACGATGTTAGTTTTGATGCAACTCCTTCATCTTCTCCGGTAGGTCGTGCGGTTTATATTGTCGATGCAGAGAAGGGAACTTTGATTCATTCATTTGGTGGCTCTGCATCGGGTGCAACAGCACTTTCGGGAATTCAGGATAGCATTCCAAACTCAGTCGCCGTACTTGATAGTAATAATGATGGGTATACAGATAGGATTTATGCCTCCGATGTCGGTGCAAATGTCTGGCGTATTGATCTTCCAAGTGCAAGTAAGTCGAGTTGGAGTGCATTTAAATTTGCTTCTTTAGGTGGTACTGATAGTAATAATCGCCGTTTTTATGCAGAACCTGTTGTAGCACAAACGATGTTTACTAATTTATCCGAAGTTAAGGTGACAACAGAGAGTGGTACTACTACGACTAAAACTTATCAAAATGTTCCCTATGATGCGGTGGTGATTGGAAGTGGAACGCGACCCCACCCATCATCTACTAATGTCAATGATATGTTTTTTACATTGCAAGATCGTAATGTGGTGACTAAGAGTTTTACTGGCGGTGATGTTCCCGAGGCGATCACAATCAATGATCTCTATGATGTGACTTCTACTGCACCTGCGTCTGAAGCCGACAACATAAGTTTCGGTAAAAAACTCGGCTGGTTCTATGATTTTAGTGGTCTAGGTGAAAAGAGTTTAACAGCTGCCTTGATTGTCCAAGGCAAAGTTTATTTCACTTCTTATTCTCCCCCTGCTGACTCGGTTGCCGATAACGTGTGTTTGGTGTCTGGTTCTGGCAAGTTATATCCGTTCGATTTGCACAAAGGAACGAGATCCTTTTCTCAATTATATTATGAACTGGGTGAACGTGTACCGTAAGCGTCCATTTTAGGACGTATTGACGCCTTATAGATTTCGGCCAAGCATCCTGGCTAGATGTCTTTCAGGATCTGCACCAGTCCTGGTGGGATTTTCCACTGGCGGTTATCATCGCTGACCACCATCACTGATTTCTTGTTGATTTTGATAACCACGCCGAACACTTGGCCTTCTTTGGCCTTGAAGTGGACTTTTTGGCCTAAACGTAGCTGGCTTAGAACATTGATGTCGTTTTGCAAACGTAA
>NZ_JAKKRZ010000014.1:0-141295 GCF_025653725.1 Shewanella sp. SM74
CATTGGCACATCGAGAACCTGCAACACTGGGTGCTTGACGTCACTTTTAGGGAAGACTGTTCAAGGATTGGTGACCGTGAAAACGCGAAGAAGATGGCGCTATTTCGTCGTATCGTGCTGAACCTTTTAGAGCAGCATCCGCTAAAAGCCAGCAAACCAACCAAGATAAGAAAAGCTGCATGGAATGGCGATTTTAGGAGCGATATTTTCTTTGGTTAAGAGATTTAACAAAGCTTAATCCCGCCCTGGCGTGTAAGTGACCGTTGGCGGCATGGATGCCGCCGTCGAGCCTATAGGGATATATTCACGGCGAGTCACTGGAATGAGAGTGCTTAATCATTAGTTATGTCGTCACTCATGTGTTTATCGCTTTAAGAAGAACTCATCTCACAATCCCTACTCTATGATTTTTTATCAATCAGCCTCGCTCATGGTTGACGTAATTTTGTTTTTAAAATCATTGGTTAATACAACAATCCGAGCAAACACACTACGGTGCTGGCGGGCAATATGGGCTGTAACCAGCGTGGTTTGTAACTGAGTAAAATCACTAGAATTATCGAACTTAAACACACCCAGCCGAGCAGTAATACGCTGGCGTACGCTGGGCCGTAATGACGACTGGCAAGCCAATAACACAGGACGAGCGTTGCAGTACCAGCGGTGCGAAATCCGCGTGCTTGTACATCGGTTAACGGGCGGTTACGCACGGCGCGGTGGTGGCTAAAATAAGATAAGGCCAACAGTCCCATGGCGATAAAACAGGTTAACAATTCGCCTGTGGCTGTCATGATTCAACTCCTAATTCTGCCGTCGCTTTGGTTACCCGTGTAGCCAGCACTTTTTTAGGGCTACGCAAGCGTTTGGCTGCCATGTAAAACAGCGCTGCAAGTGCGAGCATCATGAGATCAAATCCTGCGAGAACATAGGCTTGGCGCTGTAGATTGCTTATCAGCTGATACTGCGAAGTCATGGCATTGAGCAGGGGTAGCAGGCCATAAAGCAAGGATGTGAGTAAAAAAAGTCGTTGCCATGTTTGTTTATTTCGTTTGAAACAAGCGAGCAGTGCGACTAACGCCCAACTGATAAAGAAACAATGGATTTCCCAGTTTTCTCTATCTGCAAAGGTGACGGGTAAGAGTCGATTGGCATAAAAATAACAGGCTAGCGCAATGGGCAGGCCACCAAAGGTGGCGAGATTCAACATGTTCACTAGCGTGAGCCCGCTATGATTCTTATCTTTTTTAAGCTGCTTTTGTGCCAGTTTATCGGCCCACATAATCGCGCCGCTGGCGATCATCACGCAGCCTGTTAATCCCGCCAGTAAATACAGTAAACGTAGGCCTTGGCCTGCAAAGCGACCACTGTGCAGGGCTATCATGGCACTTTGGGTTTGATTCGCTCCCGAAGTCACAGCCGACTGCGCCAACACTGCACCTGTCACAGTAGACAAGTGATACCAAGGCGCTTGCTGATTTAAGCTGTGCTCAGGGGCGATTTTGACTGTTACGCTGGCATTGCTGTCGTTGAGATTATCAAACTGTAAGCCTTCAAGTGGCGACTCACCGACGACATTGTAAATCGCACTGAGCAAACTCTGACTATCGAGCATAGTGGCTGGCGTGCCAGTGGCGGCGGGAGTTTGGTAAATGGGTTTCCATTGCGAATAAAAGGCTTGAGTTTCATCACCATATTGTGTGTTAAGTCCCCATGGCATATACATAAACATCAAAGTCACTAGGCCGGTATAAGTGATCATTAGATGAAAGGGCAATGCGAGAACTGAGCTGGCGACATGGGCATCTAACCAAGAGCGCGGGCCTTTTCCGGGGCGAAAACTAAAAAAATCCTTAAAAATACGTTTGTGGATCACTATCCCGCTGATGATGGCGACCAGCATGAACATAGTGCAAAAACCGACGATCCAACGCGCCGTGAGTACACTCATGTAGTACAAGTCGAAATGCAGTCGATAGAGGAAATCGCCCCCTCGGCTTTCCCGTGCTTTAGGTAAGGCTTCACCTGTCGCAGGGTTAATAAAGCCTTGATGATAATCACCAAATCGCTGGCCTTCAGCGGCGGGATCGCTCCATGCATAGGTCAGTAATGGCACCCGTTGTGTGGGTAAGTAAATCCACCATGACTCAGCGTCAGGCGCTTGTTGTGCCAAGGACGTGAGGCCCTTGAGTATCAATTGTTGATTATCCGCATTGGCATCATATTGGCTGCCGTGGTTTTCGGGTTGCATCCACAGGTTGATTTCAGCACGGTAATAGGCCGCTGTTCCGGCGAAAAAAACCAGAAACAACACCCAGCAGGTGAGCAATCCAACCCAAGTGTGTAGCCAAGTCATTGAACGAAAAAAGGAGTCTTTCATAATCCACTCCCTTGAGCACTTGTAGCATCAAACGCTTTAGCGGCGAGGTAAGCTAAATACAGCAGACCGCTAAGCGCGAATAAATCCAGCCAGTATCGCCATGTTGATTTAACGCTGAACACCCAAATCACGGCGCAGGTGTACACAGTAAATGACAGCATCATGGCGGTTAACACCCGATCAACCTGAGATAACGGCAGGATTTGCGCGAGCAAAATAGTCGCGACTGCACTTAACAAATAGCCACCAAAGGTTGCTGCGAGACAGCGATTACCTATGTGCAGGCTATCGCTCCAGATGGCTGACGTTTTCCAGCGCATCAGTCTTTGTGTTAACGGCGGAGTCGTGTTGGTTTTTTCAGTCATGATGGTGTGCCACTTCTGCTGAATTTGTCTTGTGGGTGCGGGATAGCACAGAGATTAACAGGGCGGGTAAAAAGGTTAAGCTGAGTAGCGTTGCCACGATAAGGCCAGCCAACACCACTATGCCAACGCCGCGGTAGAGTTCGCTGCCAGCACCGGGGAATAACACCAACGGCAATAAGCCAAACAAGGTCGTCGCGGTAGACATTAGAATCGGTCGTAACCGACTGGCGACGGCAGATTTTACGGCATCAACGACACCAAACTGACCCGATTGCAGGTTTTTACGGCTCTGTTCCACGATCAAAATCGGGTTGTTAACGACTGTGCCTAATAGGATTAGAAATCCAAGCATAGTAATCATATCAAAGGGTTGGTGCCAACCTTGGCCGCCAAGATACGCAAATAAGCTGCCAATAGAATTAAGCGCTTGTAAGCCGACTAAACCGCCAGCGAGTCCGAGCGGGATAGTGATCAGCACAAATAACGGATAACCCCAGTGATTAAAAATCGCAACTAATAATAAGTAGATGATCAACACGGCGACCAGAAAATTGCTGGAGAGTGCCGCTTTCGTCGCTTCGAGCTGATCAGCTGCGCCCGAAATATCCAAACTGACATCTTTGCCGACCGCACCCTGTTGATAGAGGATGGGGACTAATTCTTCCCGCACCTTAGCCACCGCGGTTTCTAACGCAATGGAACGCGGCGGAATAATGTAAAGGGTCACGGTTCTGCGGCCATCGACGCGGCGTAAACTGTCGCTATCCATTTGCTCGCTAATGTCGGCCAAGGCTTGCAGTGGCAGTACATTGCCCTTAGGCGTCACTATTGGTGCGAGTGCCAATTGCGACAGACTCTGTTGATTGCCTGCCAGACTAAATAGAAAGATATCCACCTTGTTATCATTGAGGAAAAACTCGTCGACATAGGCGCCATCGCTCAGTGCCGAAACCGCATAGCCAAACTCGCTGCCGCTAAAATCTTGTTCTACAAGACGTTGCCAGCGAGGGGAAATCTGCCAAAGTGGTTGGTCTAGCGACAAGGTCGATGGGTCAGAATACAGCTGAGGTTCGGCAAATACTTTTTCCGCCGCTTGATACGCCGCTTCTGCAGCACGATAGAGGCTGGCTTGATTCGGGCCAGAAATATCCAAGGCGACAGCGCGGGTGCCACCATCGTTGCTGGAAATAATGGAACCCCGCGATGAATAGGCGCGCATGCCAGGATATTGCTCAAACAAGGCGGTGAGTGAGCTCATCATGGCATCCATATCTTGGCTGCGAACGGGTTCGCTCATCACCCAAATACTGCCGACACCTACACTGAGGGTATAGTATTTTAGCGGCGGGATTTTTTGCTTACCACGTTCAAAGGATGCCGCCTCGGCATTGACTCTCGCGGATAGCTGAGTCGTTAATTCTTCAGCAATTTTAGCCATTTCCGATAGGTTGTAACCCGGCGGTGCGACCATAGAAGTAAAGGTTTTTGGTTCTTCGCCTTCGGGTAAATATTCGGCCGGAGGCATAAGCCAAGCCGCAAGCCCAATCGTCGAGACGAGTGACAGCACAATCACAAAGGTGCGGCGTCTTGCCGACAGTACAAGTTGGCTGACTAAGCTCAATATGCGTGATGCTTTGGGGGGCTCACTTTGGTTTGTCTGCGCCGAGTGCATCTTACCGAAACCAAAACGGGCAATAGCGGCGGGTACGATGAACACCGCGACCAGCATAGAAGCGATAATGGATGAAGCGATGGCAATCGCGATATCCGAGTACAGTTGCCCCGCTTCTTGTTTGATAAATAGAATGGGTACAAACACTAGCACTGTGGTGAGCGTCGAGGCTAATACTGCGGGCCAGACATCGTAGATACCACTTATGGCTGCTTCGAGACGCTCTAATCCGCGTCTGCGCGCTTGTTCAATACTTTCGAGCACCACAATGCTGTTATCGACCGTCATGCCGATGGCAAAGGCAACACCCGCCAGTGAAATGACATTAATGGTGCGATTAAACACCAGCAGCCCGACGAAGGCGGCTAAGGTACACAGCGGAATACCGATAACACCAATCAGGGTGGCTCGATTCGAGCGTAAAAAGAGATACATGACCAAGGTTGCCAGTAAGGCACCTAGACCTAAATTGACCCACACATTTGCAACCGAATCTTGCACATAGCGCACATCATCACTGAATAACTCTAACTGCATGGCGTGCTGGGCGAGTTGATTTTGATTGATCTGCGCTATCACGGGCATCATGGCATCTTTGATGGCGATAACGTTAGAACCGACATCCCGTTTGACCGCTAAGCTGAGGGTGCGTTCTTGTTCGGCAAAGGATAGTTCTCGGAGCTCAGCGTGGTCGAGTTTTATCTCGGCAACGTCTTGCAGCAGAATATTCGTATTACCTTGGCGTTTTAAAATCAGTTGCTTAAGTTGATTTAAATCCTCAAAACGGCCAATTACCCGCAGTAAATAACGTTTTTTACCACTGTCGATATCGCCCGCAGAAGTGTCTTTGTTGCGATCTCGAATGGCTTGGCGCACGTCCATAATGCTGATGCCGCGTTGGGCGAGTTTGGCGGGATCGAGCCGTATTTGAATTTGCCGTTCAGCGCCGCCTTGAATAGTGACGGAGGAAACGCCTTTGACGCGCTCCATTTGTGGGCGAATGAAATCGTTAGCAAAATCGCGCATCATGTCTATATCTAGATTCAGCGGGTTCCCCGCGACAGGCACGAGGCGGAAATACATGAAAGCGTTGTCTGAATATGAACTGCTGTAAAGCCGTGGTTGATCGACGTTTTCAGGGTAGGACGATACTTGGCTGAGCGCATTGCTAACACGAATAAGCGCGTCGCTGATCTCAGTGCTCTGGGGGAATTCGAGTTCTATCCATGCCGAACCCGTATCAGCCCAAGATGTCATGCGTTGTAAGTTGGGCAGGGTGCGCAGGTAGCGTTCCTGTTCAAGCAGAATTTCTTTCTCGACGTCTTGCGGCGTTGCCCCCGGCCAACCTGTGGCCACGCTGATGGTGCGCACATCTAAGTCGGGGATCATTTGGATTGGGATACGCAGTGCGGCAGCCGTGCCCAATACGCAAAATATCAAGACGATGACCGACAGTAAGGTGCCATGTTTAATTCCAAACTTCAGCATCCCACTAACCTCCTACTGCAGAGTTGAGTACAGAGACTGGCTGTTGGTCTTGTAGGCTCTCGTTACCGCGGATCACCACGGGCGCGTCTTTGGGTAATGGACTAAGGATTTCAATCCCGATGGCGCTCGTATGGCCCACTTGAACGGTATGCCGTTGGGCTATGTTGTTTTGCACGGTAAAGACACTGAACTGGCCGTCGGGGTGACGGACTAGCGCATCTTGCGGCACGACAACACTGTGTTGTGCCCGCTGTAAGTGGAAGGTCGCAGTGGCCGATGTGCCGGGCATCAAAAGTCCACTCGCATCAGGAATGGTTAAGCGCACCAAGAAGCTGCGAGCATTGTGGTCGCTCACGGGGACGAGTGCATTCACATGGCCGATAAACTGCTGTTCAGGCAGCATATCTGCGGCAATATCGACTTGAGTTGCAGTGGCTATGTTTTGAAACATTTCCTGTGGGACTTGAATATCGAGCCAGAGCTGTTCTTGGGATACTAAGGTGAAGATTTCAGTGCCGACATTGACCCATTCACCGGTTTCAGTTTGTTTGCTTGAAATCACTCCCGCAAAAGGCGCGATCAGTTGGTGGCGGGCGACCACCTCTTTTTGGTGTGCTAATGCTGCCGTTAAACTCTGCAGATTAGCTTCGGCTTCGGTTAACGCCGCTTGACGAATCGCGCGCTCAGTTTCGGGGAATAATTGCTGAGAACTGAGCGTTTGCGCCTCGGTGAGGAGCCGCTGTTTTTCTAGCAGCATGGTCTTAGCGGCCATTAAATCGGCCTGACGCTGTGCTAATTGGTGTACGGCTAAGGTGTCATCGAGTGCGAGTAGAGGCTGGCCAGCGCGGACTTGCGAGCCCGCATCGACCAACACTTTGGCGACTAGGCCATCGGTGCGAGCCGATAAGCGGGCCACCCGTGCGGATTTAATGGAGCCACTGAGTGGCAAAAGTTCATTGGTATTGCCTGTTTGGGGCAAGGCAACTGTTACTGGTACTGCGTTTGCGTGGACTGCAAAACACAGTAGGTATAAACCTATCATTAAATACCGCACGTTAACTCCATCTCACTATTAAGATCATTACTGAGTGATAAAACTCGTGGTGGTGATGTGTAAAACACTATCAACTTCGTTGCCAGCCAGTGTTTGTTTGCCTTCTGTGGTGTGGTTACTGACGAGCAAGTAGCGGCCTGCATCTGGGGTATCGAGGGCGAACTTACCTTGGGCATCGGTAGTGAAAGACTTGCTCCAAAAACCGGGGCGATAAACTTGTACTGGATGATTCACCAGTGGTGCGCCTTTATAGCTAAGCACAAACTCGGGAGCGCCTGATTTTACTGGCGTAAATTCAAAATCTTGCAGCGCTTTGGTGTGTTCTTGTCCCGTGCGGGCATAGAGTATTGCGGCTTGTAGTCCTGTCTCAGTTTTCCATGGCTGCCACGCGGTATCGGCATAGAAGCTGACATCACTCTTGCCATCTTGGGTTTTAACCAACAAATGATCGGCTTTCGCTGTGGCGGTCAGCGGCGCTTTGGCATTGGCGTCGAAAATTCGTGCTGCGCTTAACGACGCTAACTCTTCGGCTGTGGCGTACTCTGAACCCGGTTCACCAAATTGCACTTTGACCGAACCATCGCTGCTGCGCTCAAGCCATACTTCATGTGCTTGAGCCGAAAAGGTGATACCGCCGAGTAAAGTGAGTAGTACAAGTGCTTGTTTCATTTGATCATCCTTAATGTTATTTCTGGTTAGGGCTATGTTTTAGAGCGTCCAACGTAGTGACAGTGTGGCATTACGTGGCTCGCCAAAGTCGGCGTAACCCCAGAGTGAACGGTTGTAGTTCTTGTCGAAAATATTGTTAATGTTCAATTGCATAGAAATAGATGGTGTGATTTGGTAGCCAAACATTAAGTCAACGAGTGAGTAGGCGGATTGTGTTTGGCGGTAAGCCACATTCGGCGCGCCATCGACACCCCAAATAGTGCCTTGATAGAAGGTGCTGCTCTGCCAGCGCCAGCTCGCACCTGCAGTAATGCCCGGCAGAATATCTTCAAAGTTATATTTTGTGGTGAGTTTGAAGATATCTTCGGGCAGATAAGTTTGACGACGTAGGCCATCTTTATCTTCTGCATTGTTGTGGGTATAACCACCGCTGATATCCCATAAGTCGGTAAGACGTCCGGCAATTTCTAACTCATAGCCCTTGGTGGTAATCCCATCCACACTTTCGTAGATAGAGTCACCGGAAGGTAGCTGACCTTTCCCTGCATATTCGGGTTCGTTGTCTTTATTGGTTTCGTAGATGGCGGCTGACATGTTTAGCGTGTCATCGAACAGCGCGACCTTGACGCCGCCTTCGACGTTGGTGCCTTCTGCAGGTTCGAGCAGTTGGCCATCCTCACCAAAATAGGTGCCAGGTTTGAAGATTTCAGTACGGCTAGCGTAGACAGCGATCTGCTCGGTCACATCGTAGACTAGGCCGTAGTAGGGGATGAAAATACCGGTTTTTTCCATGGTCGCATCTGTGCTGTTACCCACGAGATCATGCTTTTCATAGGACCAGTTACTTACGCGTCCACCGACCATTAATTTCAGTGAATCCAATACATTGACACGGACAGTGCCGTAAACACCCGATTGGCTTTGCTCATTGGTTTGGCCATTGGTGGGTGAATTAGGAATATTAGGCTTGGGGTAATTGCCCTGATCCGCGACGTTATAGCGACGTTGGCGTCCAGATTCAGTGTTGATGTTATCGAACTCGTTGTCACCGTAGTTAAAACCGATCACAGCGCTATGTTCACGGCCGAGTAAGTCGAAGTTACCCGTTGCATACAGGTTGAAACTGTTGGTATCTGATTCTCTATCATGCTGGGCGGCATAGGTATCACCCCAAGGGCCGACAAACTCGCCGGTTGATTTCACTATGTTGTCGCCAGGGTAAAAGGCCAATGCATCTATGGTGGCGTTAGCAATACGATAGGCACTGACGAGTGACCAGTCGTTATCGAATCTATGTTTAAATTCGGCCATGAGACTCTTTTGGGTCACGTCCCAATGGGTCCAGTCCTGTGAGCTAGAGTAGTTGCGGCCAAAATCGACAGCTGTGCCATCGGTATAAAATGCGGGATTAGAGTTCCAGTTATACACACCGTCGGTTTGTGATTTTTGATAGTCCGCAAATAGCGACAAGCTAGTATCTGTGCCGAGACTCGTTTCAACTACGCCATAGAGCACTGTGGTATCGCGCTGATAGCGATCGATAAAAGAGTCGCCTTTCTTCACCGCACTCACGAATCGACCTTTCACATTGCCCGAATCCGTTAGCCAGCCAGAAACATCGGCCTCAAGTCTATAGGTATTCCATGAGCCATAACTTGCACTTGCCGTGGCACGGGTGTCATCCGTTGGACGTTTACGAATAAAATTAACCGTGGCAGAAGGTTCACCTAAACCACTTAAAATCCCTGCCGCACCTTTTAATACTTCAACCCGTTCGGCAATCACAGGGTCTAAACCTTGATCAATTGAGCCGCTGTAAACATGGGATGAAGAGGTTGTGATTAAGCCGTCAATTTGAACACCGCTGTCTAGTGCATAACCGCGCACGAATATCTGACTATTTTCAGAGGCATCGCCCACCATAGTCACGCCAGGAGTGTGATTTAACACTGACTCCATAGTGACCAAACCTTTGTCGCTAATCATCTCTTCGGTAATCAAAGTGACGCTTTGTGGGGTTTCTTTGAGTGACATAGACAAACCCGTGGCGCTATTCATTGCCGCGCGGGTGTATGTTCCTACCACGTTCAATCTTTCTATCTGTTCTGTATCTTTTTTCTCATCTTGCTTAGGGTCAGTATTGGCTTGAACCGTCAGAGTAAGTGTGCTGAGAAGTACAGGGATCAATGGCGAGCGCCAAGACGTTAAAACAGATAGGGGAGGCATGGTATTTCAATCCTTTCAGGCGATTTCAGATTAAATAATGATTGGTGATCCTGAGTGCAAATAAAGCACATAGTTGCAAATGAGAATCGATCGCATGATAGGTTTGTTGAAAATAAATGCAATATGCCCAATGTGTAAATTGTTGAAGCGGGGTTGTAACTTATTGGCGAATAGTTTGTCAGCGAGCTGTGATAAGCGGTCGCGGTGAGTGCTGCACTTTTAGCGCATGCCTTACTATAACTCGGTTTCGAGGCATCGACTTTGAACAAAAGCTATTGTGGCTCGAGTCAATTTAGCCAACAAAAAGGCCACAGTCGTTACCGACTGTGGCCTTTAATCTTTACAATCGAATCGAAATCCAACGGACTTGTTAAGCCTAAAAGTGTGATTTACACCTTAGGTTTACGCCCGCACTTGGCCTGTGCCTGAGACTAAATACTTCTCAGCGGTCAAGGATTCGAGTCCCATTGGGCCATAGGCATGAAGCTTAGATGTCGCGATGCCGATTTCTGCTCCAAGGCCGAGTTCGCTGCCGTCGGAGAAGCGCGAAGAGGCATTGACCATTACCACAGAAGCATCGACCGCACGTTGGAAGTGTGCGGCAGTGACTTCGTTTTCGGTGCAAATCACTTCGGTGTGCTGGCTACCAAAACGGGCAATATGTTGGATAGCATGGTCAAAGTGATCGACTTGGCGAATGGCAATTTCGAGATCTAAATACTCTTGGCCGAAATCGTCTTCTTCCATGTAAGTACAGTTTTCAAAATAACCACCGGCTTGAGTACAAGCATTGATTTTAACCTTATGCTCGGCCAGCGCTTTGGCTACTTTAGGCAGGAATTGCGAGGCAATTTCTTGGTGTACTAATAGGGCTTCGAGGGCATTACATACGCCAGTGCGCTGGGTTTTACCATTGAGCAGTAAGTCCATAGCAATATCCAGATCGGCATCTTTATCGACGTATAAATGACACACGCCTTTAAAATGTTGGATCACTGGGATTTTACTGTTGTCAGTCACAAAGTTTATCAAGCCTTCGCCGCCGCGGGGAATGATCACATCGATATAATCTCGTTGCTGCAGCAGTTCTAGCATGAGGGCGCGATCTGGGTCTGGCACCACTGTGATTAACGCCTCGGGCAAGCCGTATTGTTTCAATACGCTTTGCAAAATAGTGGCGATAATTTTACTGCTGTGCAGCGCCTCTTTACCACCGCGCAGGATCACGGCATTGCCGGATTTAAAGCACAGGGCACCCGCATCGGCGGTGACATTGGGGCGCGCTTCATAAATCATACAAACCACGCCCAATGGAACGCGCATCTTACTGATGGATAAACCAGTAGGTCGTTGACCAATATAGCGTTCGTTGCCAATGGGATCGGGTAAGGCGGCGATGGTTTCAATGCCTACCGCCATAGCTTCTATACGCTCTGGCGTTAGCGTTAATCGGTCGAGCATGGCTGGGCCGACGTTATCGGCTGTTGCTCTGTGTAGGTCAATTAAGTTAGCGCTTTGGATTTCATAGGACTTTTCGCGTAATGAGCGTGCCATATCGAGGAGTACAGTATTTTTAAGCTGTTCGTCAACTTGGGCGAGGATCAGAGCCGCTTTGGCAGCTTCTTGAGATAAGTTTTTGATTAAATTCATATTTACTCCGCTTAGATGTTTACTCGCTTAGTTTTATTCGGCTGATGCTTATTCGAGAATGGCGATGTTTTTCTCGGAAATAATCGGTCCAGTCTTTTGCTGAAATTCACTGGCAAACTCGCGATCGTCTTGGTCCGTAATAAAGCTAAGCAAACAACTGCTGTAATTGGATTTGGCCTTGGCCAATTTAGTGCCATCGTCTTTGCGTACTAAAATGGTGTCACCGACAGAAAAGTCCCCATTGATGGCAACGACATCGTCACTGGTCAATTGCTCGCTATGGATATCAAGGGCGATATTAAAGTCATTTTCAACAATGACTTCGCCTTGAGCCTGCGAGGTATGTGTCATCCAGTGCAAGTGATCCTGCATTGGCTTCTCATCGGGGGTAAATAAGGTTCCTGGGTTTTGGCCCTTCAACAATTGGTTGAATGAGTCGGCATCAAAACCATTGATAATAAAGGTTTCGATCCCGTGGGAAATCGCCTTCTTGGCGGCTTGTATCTTAGTCCGCATTCCCCCTGTACCGACGGCACTGCTGGCGCCGCCCGCCATGGCGTAGATCTCGGCATTAATCTCGGTCACCTGCTTGATAAGCTGTGCATCGGGATATTCATGGGGGTTTTGCGTGTAAAGCCCATTCACATCCGAACAGATAATCAGCGTATCGGCATCGGCCGCAGCGGCGACCATGGCCGAGAGATTATCGTTATCGCCAACTTTGAGCTTGTCGGCGGTAACGGCATCGTTCTCGTTGATGATAGGCAATAGCCCATGTTCGAGTAGGCTGAAAATCGTGTCTTTAATACTGATGTAACGATCTCGATTGCGTAAATCACCGTGGGTTAACAGTAGCTGTGCGGTTGGGAAATCAAATAACTTGTTCCATGTGGCCATCATATCGGCCTGACCTGCTGCTGCCATGGCTTTCTTCACTGTGACGCTCGGTTTATCAACCTCGCCAAAGTGATGCCATCCTGCGGCGACTGAGCCCGAAGAGACCAAGACAACTTGGATCCCTTGGGCACGACAATAAGTAATAAATTGGGCAATGCCGAGTAAGTAGTGGCTGCTGCAACCTTGTTTGTGGGGTGCAATCAGGGCACTACCTACCTTAACGACAATGCGTTTCCAGGGTAAGTCAGTCATACCTGCGCGCCTCATCTGTCTTCGGCTAAAACACGGCCAGCCTTATGGAATAATTTAGTGGTTTTGGCACAGGGATCAGTATCGAGTAACGAGACTATCCAAATCACCACACTGCTCATGGCAAAGCCGGGGATCATCTCATACACCACTGTGGTTAAAGCTTTACCGTCAGCAAGTACTGGTGCATAAATCCAAAACAGCACTGTAGCTGCGCCTGACACTATGCCGGCAATCGCGGCTTTGTGGGTTAGGTTAGCTTTATACAAGCTAAACAAGACTAACGGACCGAAGGCGGCACCGAATCCTGCCCATGCATTACTCACCAGTGACAGCACACTGCTAGAGCGGTCAAGCGCCAGTAGACTTGCGACAATTGCCACGCCTGCTACGCCAAAACGTCCCATTTTCACCATGTCTTTTTCGCTAGATTCTTTCTTCGACATCACGCGATAGATATCTTCCGTTAGCGAGCTTGATGACACTAATAGTTGCGATGAAATGGTGCTCATGATCGCGGCCAGAATTGCGGCTAATAAGAAGCCACTAATGATCGGATGGAACAACAACTCAGAAAACACGATAAAGATGGTTTCAGGATCGGTCAGCTTCATGCCAAATTTATTGGCGTAAGCGATACCGACAAGACCTGTTGCCAGTGCACCCACAATGGTCACTGTCATCCAGCCCATACCTATGTGTCTGGCGGTTTTAATGTCAGCGACTGAACGAATTGCCATAAAGCGCACAATAATATGCGGTTGGCCAAAGTAACCGAGTCCCCAAGATAAGCTTGAGATAAGCCCTAACATAGTGACGTTTTGCATGGCATCGGTGAAGTGTGGAATCGATTGATACGCAAAGTTCAGCATAGTGTCAGCGCTGGTAAACTCTTGATATGCCACCACAGGCACTAAGATTAAAGCGACAAACATGATACAGCCTTGGACAAAGTCAGTGAGGCTCACTGCTAAGAATCCGCCCAACAAGGTATAAGAAACCACTACGCCGAGGGTGACGACTAAACCTATGTCGTAGTTCAGGCCGAATGCTGACTCAAATAACTTACCGCCAGCCACTAAACCCGCTGAGGTATACAAGGTAAAGAAGATCACAATGATCACGGCCGAGATAATTCGGATACTGCTGTTGGCATTGCCGAAGCGTTTAGCAAAAAACTCCGGGATAGTGAGGGCGTTATCCGCGACTTCGGTATAGACCCTTAATTTGGGTGCAACGACCAAGTAATTAATTAGAGCACCAATTAATAGTCCAAGTGCGATGTAAATGGTTTCGAAACCAACCAAAAACATTGCGCCGGGAAGACCCATTAGCATCCAGCCACTCATGTCAGATGCACCCGCTGAGAGTGCGGTGACCTGTGGGCTCACCTTGCGGCCGCCCAAAATATAGCCGGATACATCGCTGGTGGATTTTTTATAGGCGAATAAGCCAATAGCAAGCATGGCGATAAAGTAAATCGCTAAGGAAACGTAAGCCAGGTAATTCATGGGTTATTTGTCTCCTAACGCTTTGTTATTTTGAATAATACTCGGTTTCAAAATGACAAAGAGATAGGTGCTTAATATTGCGCATAAACACATAAACTGCATGGTTTCCTTGGCGTGTAATCGGGTAAAGCTTGCTACTTGCGAGATAAGATTTTCCTCTGGTGGGTTCTCCGTAGACATAATTGCTCCTTGGTTGATAATTGAATTTATATCACCAATATAGTTAGTGATCTAATTATATTAAGGCATTTTATCGGCCAAATATCAAGCTTCTATTGGATTTAAATGGTTGTGGCGGCGGTACGAGAGTAGCTTTTGGGGCGGAAAATAGTTTGAGAACTGACTATTTTGCTGAGGTGTTTTTCTGCTCGGCGATACTGTGGGCAGTGCGTTCGAAGGTTAATGTGATGCGTTCAAACATCCCAGTAATCAGAGTGAATTGTTCGTGGGGTAACGGGCATTGCGCCATCGCTTGTAATAAGGCTTCGCTGCTGGTGTTAAACTCTTTTGCGACTTGGCCGTGGGCGCAGGCGATAAATGCCTGACCTAAATTGTGTTGCCAGAGGTTGAGTGCATTTTCTAAGCCTAAGTCTGAGTGCGTATCTGAAATCCCCTGCAACATGCGCCGCATTCGAATCGACACATGGCCTAGATTCAGTGCAGTGAACACCAGATCGGTAAATACCCTCGAACTCTTGCCCGAGCCTTTTTCGTAACTGGCTATCCGCAGCAGTCGATCGCCCATGCGGGCGTTAAACCAAGGCTCAGGATCGTCATGCTGCGCGATATGCACCAGATCTTTTTGGATAGATTGCAGCAGACGATATTGCATCAGCCGCTGGCTAGGTTCGGTGATCAATTTAAATAGCCAATACAGCACAGTAACGCCAACAAAAATTGCTAAGGCATTGCTGACGGTGTTTTCTATCGCAAATGAAATGGTATTACTGGGCTGTACTAATACCGCAAACGGCACGCAAATCCCGAGACCATAGGGCAAGGTCGGTCGATTCGCTAAGGCGAGTAGCCCAATAAAAAAGGGGCCTGCGAGCACTAAAATGAGTATTTCGAAATCGCCGCTACTCTCTGCCAGCAAAGGTAAAGCGTAAAACACTGTGAGGGGCACTGCGATAGTGATGCCGACAAGAATACGGCGCAAAATCGTGGTTAGCATTGGCAGTGGCTGGCGCGCCATCATGATGGAAAAGACCACTGGCATCAGGATCATCATGAGTACCGCACTCGACCCTGTGCCGATCCACAGCGAAGCCCCAATGACAAATACCGCCATGCTGCGTAGACCGGTCGTAAACCCTATCAGTGGATCTCGGTGAAATTCCATTGGCGGCGCGTTGAGTTGTACCGCAGAATTGCTTGTCAGTACGTTATAACTCTTGAGCACCATGATCAGATCGGCGCTTAACTCCATCGCAACTTTGAGTAAGCGAGTCTCTAATGGGGTTCGGTCGCGGTATTGCATCAGGTTTTGTTGGAGTTGATACCTTAAAGTACGCGCCATTTTGTAGCATTCTTGGTCATCAGTGGATTGCGCCATCAGGGTAAAACTGCTGCGCATATTGGCTAAGGTTTTCGCGAGCGGTTCGCTGACCAGATGGGAATGATTACGTTGTAGTCGGCCAAATATTTGGATTGCCGCCAACAGCGAAAGGGTTTTATTGCAGAGAAAGTTCGCCGCATGGCTCTGCCCGCGTCCTTCGGGGCCTTCATAAATCACTGCGCTGGAGTCGTCACTCAGCGCCGATACTGATTCCATAATAGTGTCGATATGTTCATGGCGACTCGCATGTTCCCCCTGTAAATCGAGTTCTAATGCAAGATAGTTAAGTGTTTGATTAATTGTGTTTTTAGCATGCAGTTGCAGACCATGTTTTACCTTAGTCGGCCACAGTAGCGAACTGACCAAGACGGCACAAATTGCGCCGACGATAATTTCGCTGATCCTCGACTGTGCCACATCGAATATTTTTGCACTATCGGCCGTGCTTGGGCTCGCCATCACAATGAGCACTATCAAGCAGGCTGTCATGCCCGCCATGGCAAAGGCATAGACAAAGTTTTGCTGGCGAACCATGGCCGACAACCCAGAATTTAGCCCTATCCAGCAGGCGAGTAATCCTAAGGCGAGTTCGGGATAGGGCGTAAACCCGTTGAGTATGGCAATCCCCGCGAGCGCGCCGACTAAGGTGCCGCCGATTTGGCATAAGCCCTTTTCGATCACGAGCCCGCTTTCGGGGCGGATTTGCAGAAATACCGCCGACACCAGCGCCCAATATGGCCGTTCTAAATTTAAGAACATGGCCACATATAAGGCGAGCGCCATCGAGATCACGCCTTTAATCGCGAAGATGATGGTTCGTCGGTCAGGAAAAAATAAACTCTTAAGTAACAGCGTCATAATGACTATTTGTCAGTCTGTAGCTGGATGGAAACTGTCATGCCGACGCTCAGCTCTATGTCCTTAGGAATGCTGTCTAGCTGGATATCGACCGGAATACGTTGTGACAATCTCACCCAATTAAAGGTTTGGCCGATTTGCGGCAATAACTGCCCATTAGTGGTGACATTGGTATTGGCAATCGCCTTACCTATGCTGACCACTTTGCCGTGCAAGAAATGGCCGCCACTCATTAGGCTGACATCGGCGTTTTGACCTATGTGAACCAAGGGGATTTTGGTTTCTTCAAAATAGCCTGTGATATAGAGAGAGTCTTGTTTGACCAGCGAAAATACTGAGTTGCCTTTGCTGACATAGTTGCCATTACGCAGGCTTAAATTGATCAGGGTGCCATTTTCGGGAGCGTGAATTTGCGTCCGCGCTAAGTCAATTTTGGCGGTATTTAATTGTGCCTGTGCGAGTTCATAACTGGTTCTTGCCAGTTCGGTATTGATAAAGGCTTCGTCGAAGGTTTCTTTGCTGACTAAGTTGGCGTTGGTCAAACCGATACGGCGTTTGTATTTATGTTTTGCCAGTTCCCATGCCAATTTTTGGCTTTCTGCTTTGGCATTCAATTCGGCAATGGTGGCTTTGTAGCGGGTATCGTCCACTGTGAACAATACATCACCTTTATTAACGACTTGATTGTCTTTTACATTCAGTTGGTTTACCCAACCTGATACATCTGGCGCTATGGTAATGATTTCGGCGCGAACTCGGCCGTCGCGGGTCCAAGGAGAATAAAGGTAGTGCGACCATATCCAATGTCCGGCGATACCTGCAACCGCGACCACAATGAGGGTGAGGCTGATACGAAAGATTTTTCCCATGAACAATCAACTCCCAAGCAAGTAAATGACCAAAGCCAGATAGCAGATAAACAGCCCAACTTCGAACCAAGCTGCGCGCCACAGCTTGTGATAGAGCCCAGTTTGATAGAGTACCAAGCGAGTGATGCAGGAAAGCAGAAAAGCTAAGGGGATAAAGATAATTAATGGACTAAATAACAAACCATCGAACGCGAGTTCTTTAAGCATTACGCTATTCATCCCGATGACAGTAGCGCAGCGATAACCGCGCTAGGTGTTTAAAATGCAAAGTACTCAGTCGAGATTATAGGAAAGTCGCGTGAGAGTTAATGGTTTTATGTTATCTGTGATCAATTAGGGCCAGCATTAGCTGGCCCTAAATATGATGAAATCAAAGCGAAAATCGCTTCTACCTCATAGTAACAAACTCTTCCGCGCCCGTTGGGTGGATAGCCACCACAGCATCGAAATCGGCCTTAGTCGCGCCCATTTTCATGGCGACGCCGAAACCTTGAAGGATTTCGTCCATACCAAAACCAATACCATGAATACCGACGACTTTTTCGTCCTTGCCAGCGCAGACTAACTTCATCTTACAGGCTTGGCGATGGGCCGTAACGGCTGTGTACATGGAGGTAAACGTCGAGGTATACACTTTGACGTTATCGTCGCCGTATTGAGTACGGGCTTCTGGTTCGGTCAAGCCCATAGTGCCGATAGGTGGATGGCTGAATACAACGGTTGGGATCAGGTTGTAATCCATTTTGGCATCTGTCATACCGTTAAATAAACGCTCGGACAACAAACGGCCCGCTTTAACCGCAACAGGAGTGAGCTCTACGCCCCCCGCCATAATGTCGCCGACACAGTAAATCCCTTTGTGAGTCGTATTTTGCTGCTCATCAGTGATGACATAGCCTTTGCTATCTAATTGCACTTCGGTATTTTCTAGGCCGATATTGCCTGTTGCAGGTGAGCGGCCAATTGCCCAAATCAAGCAATCGACTGTAATGCTTTCACCGTTTTCTAAGTTTAATGTCAGGCTGTCATCGGCATTTTTAACCACGGCTTTTGGCACGCTATGGGTGTGCAATGTTGGGCCTTCGGTTGCCATCGCATCGACGAGAGCATCGACTAATATAGGGTCAAAGTTACGCAGCGGCGCATGTTTACGCACTAATAAGTGAGTTTCACTGCCCAGAGCGTGTAACACGCCAGCGACTTCAACAGCGATATAACCCGCGCCAACAACGGCAACGCGCTTAGGTTGCTCGCGTAGGGCGAAGAAACCATCGGAGTCGATACCGTATTGCGCGCCAGGAATGTTCGGAATCGTCGGTGCGCCGCCAGTGGCGATAAGGATATGATCGGCGGTGTAATGTTCGCCGTCCACTTCGATGGTGTTGCCATCCACAAAACGGCCGTAGCCATTTAACAGCGTCACTTTGTTGTTGGCAAAACCACGGCCATAGGCATCGTGAATACGACCAATGTAGGCTTCGCGGTTTTCGACCAAAGTGTTCCAATCGAATTTATTAACAGTGACGTCGAAACCATAATCTTTGGCGTAAAGGTTCATCGCTTCGGCAACATGGGCGCCATACCACATGACTTTTTTGGGCACACAACCTACGTTTACACAGGTGCCACCCACGTGTTTGGCTTCGATGAGTAGAACCTTAGCACCACGCATTGCCGCTCGGTTTGCTGAGGCGATACCGCCGCTGCCTGCGCCTAGGCAGATATAGTCAAAATGTTGAGCCATGAGTTTCTCCGTCTTACTTCAAGGATGAGATGCTTTACAGCAGAATGTCATTGTAGGGGGCTTTGCGGTAACAGACCAGCCTATTGCATCATTAACGTATAAGGCATTGCTTTTAATGAAAATACTCCTAAAGTTGCTTTCAGTTGTTATCGCGTGGCTGTTTCGCGGCGATATTGGCATTTAGAGTGATCGTTATGAGCTGGGCCTTCTGCACCACATTTCAAACATTGCCACTCCTTTTGGCGGGCGCTGAGTTCATCGGCTTGATGCTTAGCTGCGTTATCTTGTTTGTCGCCGAGTAGGGACTCTAGCTGATCCATACGTTTATCGAGCCAACGGCAGTTAGGATCATTGGCGACATGTGCACGACTGGCGAGCTGTTGCTTGCGACTGAGTTTTTTACTCTTAGCGGCTTTGTTCGATTGAGTGGCTTTAGTTGATTTAGTGGTTTTGGATGGCTCTGCGGGTGTGACAGTGGGGGGCGAATACTCGAATGCACTTTGCACTTGGTTAGGCACATTAATCGGCTTGCCCTCATTGTCGAGCAAAGTGCCTAGGGGCAAAGGCGCCGTTTGTGCCGGTTGAGCTAAGGATTCTAGACTCGGTTCAGGCTCAGATACCTGCTGCGCATTAGTCGAGCTTGTCACTGGGATAAAAAGCAGGAGCAAGGTAATGACAGCGGTTCGGATAAGATAGAAATGATGCGTTAACATTCCCTGTTCCTCGGCAAAATCGATGTGAATAGTGAGTCGCTCCGTCGACATTTTGAGTTTAGTTAGTGAGCTTTGTTTTTGCCAAATGTCGCGGGATAAATTGACAGAGGAAGGTTGCAATACGGCGCTAGAAACACAGAGCTAAAACGACGTTAAAACGTTATCGCAAAGTGAATGCCGGCATAGGTTTGATCCTGTGAACTCATATCGCCATTGGCTGAGGCTTCTTGCTCAATATCACTCTGGGCAATGCTGTGGCTAATGTGTCCGCTAATACTCATGCTTGGGGTCAGTTGATAATTCGCTTCGAGGCCAAACTGCAGGTTATTACTGCCATCGTGTTCTTCTGTGCGGTATTTAAAATCAAACCCTTGAGTGATATAGGGCGTGAGGCTGAACTGGTCTGTGATATTCCAATAACTGTGCAAACTCACTTCAACAAAGTAGCCTGCCGCCTCTGTGGAATAGACATAACTCACCGATGGTACCAACCAAGCTGTGGCGTTGTAGGCGAGTTCTGCAAATAGCTCGTTATCTTGGCAGCGGCTATTGCTATAGCCTTCAATGCGCTGATATCCCAGATTAGCCTCTAGGTTTTCGGCTAAGTTGAACCCATATTCAAGGCTGATATTCCACTCTGTATAGGCTTGGTTATCACCGCGTCCGACTAAGGCATAAGTGGTTAAGTTGCCGTGTTGAACGGCCGCATTGAGCCAATAAATACCCCCATTTTGCAAGTTATTGCGACCCTGTGAGACATATTTGCTGTCCCAACCTAAATCCAGCGTCACCGCCAAAGGTTCTGTCATCTGGCGGGGTAATATGGTGTTTGAAATACTATCGACTTGTTCTAGGCCCTCATTAGCAACTGCGTTGTGACTAAGGCAGTTGATCCCTAATGTGCAGAGGACGCTGGCGATAAGTTTCACTGAGTGTGTTGCCATATTTTTGCTGATTTTGGTCGAGGTACGTTAGTTATGCAGATAATACCTTGCCCACATACAAACATTAATGCGAATTGATTCGATTTGCGATCGAGATTGCAACAATGTGTAGGTAAATAAAACGTAAATCCTAAATGCGAACTAGTTCACTTTTTTTCAGGGGAAATAGGGTTAAGTAAGGCGTTCGAAGGGGACAATCGGTTTTCTCGCCTTGATAAATAGGCCATTAGCCCTTATTTATAACAGATACAGATTGTTGAGGAGTCAATATGAGCAACCCTTTGCTTAGCGGCGCAAAATTACCGCTTTTTTCACAGATTAAACCGGAACATATTCAAGTCGCCGTTGAGCATGCCATTGCTCAGTGCCGCACTAAGATTGATGAAGTGCTGCAGAACCAAGGTCCTTTTACGTGGGACAACTTGGTCGCGCCATTAGAACAGGTTGACGATGAGCTAAGCCAAATTTGGTCGCCCGTTTCTCATATGAATTCAGTGACTAGCACAGATGAGTGGCGTGCCGCCCATGATGCTTGTTTACCTCTTTTATCGGAATACGGTACTTACGTTGGCCAACACCAAGGTTTGTATCAAGCCTATAAAGCGCTGCGAGCATCCAATGAATTTGCACAATTGAGCCAAGCCCAGCAGATGGTGATAGAGCACAGCCTGCGCGACTTTGAACTATCGGGTATTGGTTTAGATGACGCGCAAAAAGTGCGTTATGGCGAGATTGTAAAACGTCTTTCTGAACTCACCAGTGGTTTTTCGAATCAATTACTGGATGCGACGCAAGCTTGGACTAAGTTGATCACTGATGAAGCTGAGCTTGCTGGTTTGCCCGAGTCTGCCAAAGCCGCCGCTAAAGCGATGGCGCAGTCGCGTGAGCTAGAAGGTTGGTTATTTACCTTAGATTTCCCCTCTTATCTACCCGTCATGACCTACAGCGAAAACCGCAGTCTTCGGGAAGAATGCTACCGTGCGTTTGTCACTCGCGCTTCAGATCAAGGTCCCAATGCCGGAGAGTTTGATAACAGCCCGCTGATGGACGAAATTCTTGCTTTGCGCCACGAACTCGCATTGTTACTCGGTTTTGACAGTTTTGCTGACAAATCTCTGGCGACGAAAATGGCTGAAACGCCGGCGCAGGTGATGGCATTTTTAAATGAGTTAGCGCTGCGCTCAAAGGATCAAGCTAAGGCAGAACTGGCTGAGCTGAGAGCGTTTGCCGAGGCCGAATATGGCGTGACTGAAATGGCCTCTTGGGACTTAAGTTTCTATGCTGAGAAGTTGCAGCAGCATAAGTATGAGATTTCACAGGAAATCCTGCGTCCGTATTTCCCCGAAGATAAAGTGCTCTCGGGGTTGTTCTACACAGTATCACGTTTGTTCGGCCTTAAAATCCTTGAGCAAAAGGATTTTGACCGATGGCATAAGGACGTACGTTTCTTCGATATTTTCGACGAAACTGACGAACACAGAGGTAGTTTCTACCTCGATTTATATGCCCGCACAGGTAAACGTGGTGGTGCTTGGATGGATGACTGCCGTGTGCGCCGTCAAACCGCCAATGGATTACAAAAGCCAGTGGCTTATTTGACCTGTAACTTTAATGGTCCGGTCGATGGCAAACCTGCGCTGTTTACCCATGATGAAGTGACAACCTTGTTCCACGAATTTGGCCATGGTATCCACCACATGCTGACCAAAATCGATGTTGCAGGCGTGTCGGGTATCAATGGCGTGCCTTGGGATGCGGTCGAGTTACCAAGTCAATTTATGGAAAATTGGTGCTGGCAGGAAGAAGCCTTAGCCGAAATTTCTGGCCATTTCGAAACCGGCGAACCATTACCTAAAGCCTTGTTAGATAAAATGTTGGCGGCGAAAAACTTCCAGTCTGGCATGATGATGCTGCGCCAACTCGAGTTCTCATTGTTCGATTTTAGAATGCACCACGAATACGACCCAGCTAAAGGCGCGCGCATTCAAGAAACCTTAGACGAAGTGCGTCGTCAGGTGGCCGTATTAACGCCGCCGGATTTTAACCGTTTCCAACATGGATTTGCCCATATTTTTGCGGGCGGTTATGCCGCAGGTTATTACAGCTATAAATGGGCTGAAGTGCTCTCGGCGGATGCGTTTTCCCGCTTCGAAGAGGAAGGTATTTTCACCCCTGAAACGGGTCGTCGTTTCCTGCACAATATCCTCGAAATGGGTGGTTCAGCCGAGCCGATGGACTTGTTCAAACAGTTTATGGGACGCGAGCCGAATATCGATGCCCTGTTAAGACATTCAGGCATTGCTGCATAAGCAATTGTGCGTTTTGATAAATCAGCCCCTTTTAATGGACTGATTATCTGAGGGTATTTAGCTTAATCGAACGATAAAAAGACGCCTTAGGGCGTCTTTTTTGTGAGCTATATCCCGCTTGCCCTGTGGTATGACCTCTGTTAGCCTGTGGCTCTTATTTCAAGGGCGGCGCGTTATGAATCTGTATTTTCGTTTGTTTTGGTTGTTATTCTGGCGCACGCGCCATTGTCGTAAGATCGATTTTCTAGGGACAAGCCGTATCACTTATCGTGCTTTACCGAGCGATTGCGACATCAATTTCCATCTCACTAATTCTCGCTATCCCGCGTTTATGGATCTGGCGCGGACTTATATGTTGGCTGAGATGGGTCTACTGAAACGTTTCTTAAAGTTGAAGTGGATGCCGATAGTTAACGCCGCCGAATTTACCTATATTCGCGATATTAAGCCGCTGAAAACTTTTGAGATTGAAACCAAAGTCGTCGGTTGGGATGAAAAATATTTCTATATTGAACAACGCTTTGTGAGCGAACGTGGCCTACATTGTATCGTGCATGTGCGCGGTGTGTTTGTGTGCAAAGGTAAGCAAGTGCCGCTAGATGTCCTCGTGAAAGAAGCGGGTTATACCGATCCTGCACCTGAGTTGCCGCCAGAAGTCGTGAAGTGGAAAGCGTTTTTGCAGTTGAAGAAAGAACGTAATATGTGATTGTGTTGAGGCATGACTTACTCGCTAAGGTATGCCTCTTATTCCCGTCGTTTCCTCCATCTCAGCCAGTAACACCTCTTCTTGTACTAACATCCAAGCGCCACGCAGTTGTGCCTGTTGCCAATAGCGCACGATTTCATCTAAATCCAACAGGTTTAGATGTTGGAAGCTATAGCTTAAACAAGGGATTAGTGCACAGTCGGCTAAGGTAAAACTGTCGCCACAGACCCAATGATGTTGTGTGAGTTGCGCGTCTAAGCGTTGAAACTGTGTCAGTAGTTGCTTCTCTAATTGTTTGATTTCGAATTCATTGCTGTTTTCTATATGCTTTAACTTTTCTAATTGAAATAATGGGTTGTTAATATCATTGTCTATGATGCGATCGAACAAACGTACCTGTAAGTTGCGTTGTGGTTCTTGTGGCAGCAGCTGGGTACTGTTTTCAAAATGCCTATCTAAGTACTCGATAATAATGCTGGATTCGGGTATCAGCTGTTCATTTTGGGCTTTAAGCAGAGGGATTCGCGCTTGCGGATAACGTTGGTGAAATTCCTTGCGGGACAAAGGGTCGCGTAGATCTATGATTCTGGGGTAGAAGTTGGCCTGCTTTTCATAAAGTGCGATGAGCACTTTCTGTGAATAGCGTGATAACGGGTGATAAAAAAGCTCCATAGGCACTCACTCCAAACCCAGTCTTTTACGGACTTTACGTTTTAACTTTAGTCGTAATTGAAGCGCTTGCTGTAAGAGTTTTCTTAAAAAATGCTGGAATAAACACAATTTTTCTTGGCAAAGCCAAGTGATCCATCAGGGATAAAAATCGGTATTATGAGTCCATATAGGAAGTGTCGGGATTTAATCATTTTAAAGGTAATAATATGAGCCAGTTAGAGCGTTTTTCATCTATTTATGCCAGAGCCAGTGAGCGCAAAGGCGGACCTGCTGGACTCGAAGCCTTATTGTCTGGTTGCCTGTCTGATGATGAAATTCGCCAATATCGGGATGCTGAATTATTGTCGGCGATGAGCCGTCAGGTGTTTCAAAGTGGTTTTGTATGGCGGGTGGTTGTGAACAAATGGCCCGAGTATGAGAAGTCTTTCTTTGGGTTCGAACCGCATAAAGTATTAATGTTATCGCCTGAGCAAATTCAAGCGCGGGCAAGTGATGCGACCTTGATTCGCCATCTTAAAAAGACTCAAGCCATTTATGATAATGCTCTGATGATCCACGATGTTGCTCGCGAACATGGCAGCTTGGCGCAGCTGATCGCCGCTTGGCCGACGCAGGATATTATCGGGTTGTGGGCATTTTTAAAGAAACGAGGTACTCGATTGGGCGGGAATACGGGTCCCTATTTTCTGCGCGGTATTGGCAAAGATACTTTTTTGTTAACCGATGATGTACAAGGTTATTTTAAAGCACATAAGTTAGTCGATGCGGGCTTTTCATCACAAACGGCGCTTAAGCAAGTGCAAGCCGTATTTAATCAGTGGCAACAGGAGTCGGGTCGTTGTTTGGCTGATATCAGCCGTATTTTGGCTTGCAGCGTGGGCGATAATCGAATTTAGTCCTGTTAAGTTGTGATTGAAGATGAACAAATTAGTTTTAATAGACAAATATTGCTTTGCTAGCAATATTTGTCATTACAGAAGCATTATTTGTGGGAGTCTGAGTTTCATTTAATGGGGTATTAATCTGAATTTCGGGTTTGCTCCGTTTTGGGGTAACCACTAAAATAGCCCGCTAGCTATTATTTGTGACTGTTTAATTGTGTGGCGTTACCTCATAACGCTGGCGCTGCCTTTTAGCCGTGCACAAATAGTAGATGTAATAAACTGCACAGCAATCCGCTATCGGATGTATTCATGTTTTTACGCACAAGCAGTCTGAAGCCAGCTCTTTGCTTACTCTCTTTCGGTATTGTCAGTCTTGATAGGGTCGTTTTTAACGACTTGATGCTGAGAGTGGCCTGAGTAAAAACAAGCGCGCTGCGTTTTCGTCTCTATGTACAAATTATTGCAACAAGTGACGGTTAAGCTAACGTCATTGAGCTGTGGGCCTTGGCCTGCCGCAAGTCTAGAATATGAACAGATTTGCAACATATTCAATATGGAGTAGGCTTATTGGGTGTTTTACGGCATATCTCCCTAACAATGCCACTCAAAGTTAACCGATTTTTTAAATCGAATAACAATTCGATGAATATAGTAATGCTAAATGAGTGAAAATTTTCATTAGTTTACAATTTAGTTTCGTTATCTTCCTTGTTGATTCATATAGGCTATGAGATAAATAACGGATTTGATTTTAGTTACAATTACGGCTCGTGTCAGCGCAATAAGTGTACTGGTATGTGGGCAGTTAATATTTGAAGGAGTTCTCATGCGGCAGACAATTAAACTTGCCTCAGTTATAAGCGTGGCGTTATGGATGGCAGCTTGCAGCCCTCAAGAAGAGAGCGCTCAGGCGGGTGCTGGTCCACGTAGTATGGAAGTGGGAATCCTTAATGTTGTTGCCCAGCCACAAGTGATTCAGGTGGAATTACCAGGACGCAGTAAAGCTTTCCTCGAGGCTGAAGTTCGTCCACAGGTTAACGGTATTATCACTAAGCGTAGTTTTGTTGAAGGTGGCAATGTGAAACAGGGTGAATCCTTGTATCAGATTGACTCTTCAACTTATAAAGCTGCTTTAGTGAGTGCCAATGCTGATTTAGCCAGAGCGAATGCGGGCTTAGCCTCAGCAAAAGCTAAGGCGGCACGTTATCAGCAATTGGTAAAAACCAACGCCATCAGTAAGCAAGAGTTCGATGAAGCTGAAGCGGCTTATAAAGAAGCATTGGCAAATGTTACCGTGGCTGAAGCTGCGATTAACACCGCTAAAATCAACCTGCAATATACTGAAGTATTAGCACCTATCTCTGGTCGTATCGGTAAATCGAGTGTGACTGCGGGTGCGTTAGTCACTGCCAACCAGAGCCAAACGCTGGCGACGATTCAACAACTTGATCCTATCAATGTGGATATCGCGCAATCGAGTGCTCAGTTGTTACGTCTTAAAGCTAAGTTGCAGCAAGGTAAACTACAAGCTTCAGAAAATGCAGACGTGAAATTATTGCTTGAAGATGGTACTCAATATAGTCATCCGGGTAAGTTGCAGTTCGCTGAAGTGAGCGTGGATCCAAACACTGGCTCCGTTATTCTGCGCGCAGAATTCCCTAACCCTGAAGGTATCTTGTTACCTGGCATGTATGTTCGCGCTATGTTAAATGCGGGCACTGATCCACAGGCTATCTTGGTTCCACAAAAAGCGATTACGCGTAACTCTAAGGGTGAAGCTGTGGCTATGGTGGTGAATGACCAAGGTTTAGTCGAAGCGAAAACAGTGACGACCGCAGAAGTGATTAACAACCAATGGCGAGTCACTTCTGGTTTAACTGTGGGCGACAAGTTGATTGTGGAAGGATTACAGAAAGTTCGTCCCGGCGCTCCAGTAACCACCAAAGTTATTTCTGAAACGCAAGCACAATAGGGCATAGCTATGGCACGTTTTTTTATTGATCGCCCCATCTTTGCGTGGGTGATCTCCTTGATTATTATGCTGGCGGGGATCCTCTCGATCCGCTCGCTGCCAGTGTCCCAATATCCTAACATTGCACCACCGACCGTGGTGATCAGTGCTAACTATCCTGGCGCTTCCGCTAAGATTGTTGAAGATTCTGTGACTCAGGTGATTGAGCAACGTATGACGGGTATCGATCACCTCCGTTATATCGCCTCAGCCAGTGACAGTTTTGGTAATGCTGAGATCACTTTAACCTTTAACGCTGAAGCCGATCCGGATATTGCACAGGTTCAAGTACAGAACAAGTTACAGGGCGCTATGACCCTGTTACCGCAAGAGGTGCAGGCACAAGGGGTTAACGTTAACAAGTCGAGTTCAGGCTTCTTAATGGTATTAGGCTTCGTATCGACCGATGGTTCGTTAGATAAAGGCGATATCGCCGACTATGTTGGTGCGAACATTCAAGATCCTATGAGTCGCGTACCTGGCGTAGGTGAAATTCAGTTGTTTGGTGCCCAATATGCGATGCGTATATGGCTAGAACCGTTGAAATTGACTCAATACAACTTGACCAGTTTAGACGTTATCGCAGCGATTCGTTCTCAAAACGCTCAAGTTTCAGCTGGACAGTTAGGTGGCGCGCCCTCTGTGGCAGGCCAAGAGTTGAACGCAACGGTATCGGCTCAAAGCCGCTTACAAACGGCAGAAGAGTTCCGTAAAATTATCCTTAAATCGGATATTTCAGGCGCAAACGTCTTCCTAAGCGATGTGGCACGGGTTGAATTAGGTTCTGAAAGTTATGCTGTGGTGTCACTGTATAACGGTCAACCTGCGACAGGGTTAGCGATTAAGCTGGCAACGGGTGCTAACGCGCTTGATACTGCTGAAGCTGTTCGTGAAAAAATTGCTGAGATGAAACCTTTCTTCCCGCAAGGGCTAGAAGTTGTTTATCCATACGATACAACGCCTTTCGTTGAAAAATCGATAGAAGGTGTAGTGCATACCCTGCTTGAAGCTATTGTACTAGTGTTCATCATCATGTACCTCTTCTTGCAAAATTTCCGTGCAACTTTGATCCCGACTATTGCGGTACCAGTGGTATTGCTGGGAACCTTTGCGATTCTGTCGTTAGCGGGTTTCTCGATTAACACTTTAACCATGTTTGCTATGGTGCTCGCCATTGGTTTGCTGGTGGACGATGCGATTGTGGTGGTGGAAAACGTCGAGCGGGTAATGGCCGAGGAGGGCTTAAGTCCACTGGAAGCGACGCGTAAGTCGATGGATCAAATTACCGGTGCTTTAGTCGGTATCGGTCTGACCCTCTCTGCAGTGTTTGTCCCTATGGCATTTATGTCAGGTTCAACGGGGGTTATTTATCGTCAGTTCTCTATCACTATCGTATCTGCGATGGCGTTGTCTGTTCTAGTTGCTTTGATTTTAACACCTGCACTTTGTGCGACTATGCTCAAACCGATTAAGAAGGGCCATGCTCATATCGAAACTGGCTTCTTTGGTTGGTTTAACCGTAGTTTCGATAAACTGACTAATCGTTATGAGTCGAGCGTTGCTGGGATCATCAAGCGCGGCTTTAGAGTGATGGCGATTTACGTTGTGCTGGTTATTGCAGTGGGTTGGATCTTTATCCGTATGCCTACGGCGTTCTTACCAGATGAAGACCAAGGTATTTTGTTCACGCAAGCCATTTTGCCGACTAACTCAACTCAAGAAAGTACCTTAAAAGTATTGGAGAAAGTGTCTGATCACTTTATGGCTGAGGAGGGCGTGAGGTCGGTGTTTAGCGTGGCGGGCTTCAGTTTTGCGGGTCAAGGGCAAAACATGGGTATCGCCTTCGTTGGTTTGAAGGATTGGTCTGAACGTGAAGCGCCTGGTATGGATGTGAAGTCTATTGCTGGTCGCGCTATGGGTGTGTTCGGTCAGATGAAAGATGCCTTAGTATTCGCCTTCGTACCGCCTGCGGTAATCGAGTTGGGGACGGCGAACGGTTTCGACATGTACCTGCAGGATAAGAACGGCCAAGGCCACGAGAAGTTAGTGGCGGCACGTAATCAACTGCTTGGTATGGCGGCACAGAATCCAAATCTGGTGGGTGTGCGTCCAAACGGTCAAGAAGATGCGCCAATTTATCAATTACATGTAGATCACGCTAAGTTGAGCGCGTTAGGCATTGAAATCACTAATGTAAACAATGTGCTTGCAACGGCTTGGGGTGGTTCTTATGTGAATGACTTTATTGACCGCGGCCGCGTGAAGAAAGTATATGTGCAAGGTGATGCCCAGTATCGTATGCAACCGGGAGATTTAGATTCTTGGTACGTGCGCAATAACAAGGGTGACATGGTGCCATTCTCTGCGTTTGCCACTGGTGCATGGGAATACGGTTCTCCACGTTTAGAACGCTTTAACGGCTTACCATCGATGAACATTCAGGGTGCCACGGCTCCTGGTTTCAGTACCGGTGCAGCTATGACAATTATGGAAGACTTAGCCAAGCAGCTTCCTCCTGGTTTTGGTGTCGCGTGGAACGGTCTATCGTATGAAGAACGTTTATCGGGTAACCAAGCGCCAGCGCTGTATGCTCTGTCGATCTTAGTGGTCTTCTTAGTATTGGCAGCACTCTATGAAAGCTGGTCGGTACCCTTTGCAGTTGTGCTCGTGGTTCCGCTCGGGATCATCGGTGCTTTGATTGCAATGAATGGTCGCGGCTTGCCAAACGACGTGTTCTTCCAAGTGGGGCTGTTAACCACAGTAGGGTTAGCGACTAAGAACGCCATCTTGATTGTGGAATTCGCCAAAGAGTTCTATGAGAAAGGTTCAGGCTTAGTCGAGGCGACCTTGCATGCGGTGCGTGTGCGTCTTCGCCCCATCTTAATGACGTCTCTAGCCTTTGGTCTGGGTGTTGTGCCGTTAGCTATCAGTACCGGTGTCGGCTCTGGTAGTCAAAACGCCATTGGTACAGGTGTACTCGGCGGTATGATGAGCTCGACTTTCCTAGGGATCTTCTTCGTACCATTATTCTTCGTGATAGTGGAGCGTCTCTTCAGTAAGCGCGAGAAGAAAGGTAAAGAACAGAAGCCAAACTCAGCTGAATAAGCTCGATCGTTTCTAAACTTCTAAACTTCTAAACTAAAGCCCTGCAATTGCAGGGCTTTTTGTTATTTTAATGCTGTTAGTTATAAAGATGGATAGGCACTGTGCGCGAGTTCTGGCATATTGCGCTGAGGCAGTTAAGAGGACGAAACATGGATGATGCTGCGTTGGAATTGCAAAAACTAGATGCACTCATTGCTAAAGGTAAGATGTACGTCATTTTGGTCTTTGGCGTATTTTTCTGGGGTATGCTGACGTCCCTCGTGGTCGCCTTAATACATTATTTTATCTCGGGCGATCCATTCTGGGCGGAACTGCAAAGAGCGCTCTATATTTATCCCATTGGCGGTATTTTATTTGGTTGGTTTGTGTGGGTGCAGATTAATCGTAAGCGAGATAAACTTCGCTCCCAATAGTATCAATAGTTCTGGTTAAGCTGAGTGTAGGAGTGACATGGTGTTTTCGTGGGGTAATCTTGCCACTAAGCAACTTATCGTGGGAATGATATGCCATGGCATAGCGCTGGCATTTTTGGCCTATGGCGTTTATGCATTTTACTTGCAGGAGCTTGTACTACCAGAGTTAACTCGCTGTGTCGGTGCTGCTGTGTTATTTGTGGGCATGGGGCTAGCCCCTCAATTATTTTTTATGTCAGTGAGCCAGATAGTATCGCAAGCTGAGGACTCGACATTAAAATCTACCCTACAGACCTATGTGTTTAATCTAGGTATTTTTTTGATGATCTGCAGTCTGTTAATGGAATGGCTATACGACTAAAGCTATTGAATAAAGAAAGGGCGTCGACTTCATCATCGACGCCCTTTTTATTGCGGTTAAGGCGTGTAGTAAGTCGCGGCTCCCGGCCCAACGGGCAGACCAAAGCCAAATACCCACAGGAAGAAGAACGCTGTCCAACCCACGAAAAACACGAGCGAGTACGGCAGCATAGTGGCGATCAGCGTACCTATCCCTAGGTTTTTCTGGTAACGACAGGCAACCGCTAAAATCAAACCAAAGTAGCTCATCATAGGTGTGATTAAGTTAGTCACCGAATCCCCAATACGGTACGCCGCTTGAATCGTTTCGGGCGCATAACCAACCAGCATCAGCATAGGCACAAAAATAGGAGCGGTAATGGCCCACTGGGCCGAGGCACTGCCAAGCATCAAGTTGATAATGCCGCAGAGCATAATAAAGAACAAAAATACGATCGGGCCCGTCAAGCCAATGGATTGCAGAGCATCGGCACCTAACACCGCCAATACTGCACCTAAATTACTCCAGTTGAAGAAGGCGACAAACTGCGCGGCGAAAAAGACGAGGACGATATACATGCCCATAGTGCTCATGCTGTGGGACATGGCATTGATGACATCTTTATCATTTTTGATGCTGCCCACGACTTTGCCGTAAATAAAGCCAGGTATGGCAAAACAGATAAAGATAAAGGCGACTATGCCCTTGAGGAATGGCGAACCTGAGATGAGACCGGTTTCAGTATGGCGCAGCGGTGCGCCTTCTGGTACGACTGAAATCGCTAAAATAACCGCGAGCACTAACATAGATAACCCAGCCCATTTTAAGCCGCGTTTCTCAATAGCACTGATGCTCTCCATTGATTGCAGTACGGTTTCGTCTGCATCATCATCTTGGTATTGACCTAACTTAGGTTCGACGATTTTTTCGGTGACAAAGGCGCCAAGGAAAGTGATCACAAAGGTGGAGACAAACATGAAGTACCAGTTTACTTCTGGGCCGACGTTGTATTGAGGATCTATCATGCGCGCCGCAGCTTCGGTAATGCCCGATAGCAAGGGATCGACAGTACCAAGCAATAAGTTAGCGCTATAACCTCCTGAAACCCCGGCAAAAGCGGCAGCTAAACCTGCAAGTGGATGGCGGCCAAGGGAGTGGAAAATCATCGCCGCCATAGGGATAAGTACCACATAGCCAAGCTCGGCAGCGGTGTTGGACATTATGCCGGCAAATACTATGGTCACAGTGACTAATCGTTTAGAGGCACCCATGACTAAGGCGCGCATAGCCGCAGATAATAAGCCAGAGCGTTCGGCAATCCCGACGCCGAGTAGCGCCACGAGCACAGTGCCGAGCGGTGTAAAGCCAGTAAAGTTGGTCACCAGATGCGAGACTATCATCCGCAAACCTTCGGCGTTCATTAGGCTCACCACATGGATTAAACCGTCTGCACTGCGGCCGTGTGAGCCAATAGGTCTAGGATCGACCACGGTTAACCCAAAGTAGCCCGCAATACCTGAAATAATGACCACGGCAACACAGAACAGTGCGAATAAGGTGATTGGATGGGGCAGCAGATTGCCTAAGCGTTCAACAATATTGAGAAAACGTACAAACCAACCACTAGAGCTGATATCGCCCTGTTGTGGATTGGGTTCAGAAGCTTTTTTTGGGGGAATATCGCCGGAATTAAAACTCATCGTCCTTCCTTTATGTCGACCTTTACGCAGCGCAATATTTGGATCCTATAACAGACTCGAGACATTGCCGACGGCCGATTGTGGATGACGTGGCTGAGGGGATAACCCTAGGTGCCAGACTCGGAGTGAAAGCTAAGGTAAAAGTTAAAAAATTAGCGGCAAAGTATGATTGTTAAGTTTTAATTGAAACTTAAATGTTGCTATTGACTGCGTTGAGGCGAGGAGGGCTAAAATTAGGATAAAAAAATGGACTCTCGAGGAGTCCAGTATTCACGAGCAAAATTGGATGCTCTAATGTTGTGCCATATCACTATAGACCTTGTTTGCTGTATCGGAGCTGAATATCGATAAATTTATAGGTTAAATACTGTTTTTTATGCAGATGATCACTTTTCATCGCTGAATATGGCCAGTTTCGTTGATGATTGCTCGTTAGATGACATCGCCAGCTCTGACCAGCGAGTAATTTCATTGTCTTAATCAGCCCGCAGGTGAAATTTTCACTCATTTATGGTTAGCTGTATCCTATTAACAAGAATAAGAAACCTAAGGATGGAAGATGGAAAAATTGTTATTGGGATTAACGCTGATTTTTATCGTGACCTATCTTTGGTACGTCAGCCTAGTCAAAAAGCGCAATACCGCGCTCGAAGCCTTGTCGGGTATCGATGTACAGCTGACCAAGCGTGCCGACCTTGTGCCTAATATTCTAAAAATTGCTAAACGATTTATGGAGCATGAAAAGTCACTGCTCACTGAAATCACCGAATTACGCACTCAGCTCAGCCATAATTACAACAAGGCCGATCCGAGTGCCGTTAAAGAGCATTTAGTTCAGGCCGAGCGGTTGAACGACAAAATGAGCACCTTGATGGTGAATGTGGAGAACTATCCCGAGCTCAAATCTGACAACACTATGTTGCAGGCGATGCAGACCTATAACGAGGTCGAAGCGCATATCTCAGCTGCGAGGCGTTTTTATAACTCGGCAGTTTCCGAGCTTAATACTGCGGTAGAAATCTTCCCCGGCTCGATTATCGCTTCTATGGCGAGTATTAAAGTGATGCCATTCTATGAGGTAAGCGAAGCGGCAAAAGCGCCCGTAGATGCGGCCGAATACTTGTAAGCTTAGCTGTGCAGGGTGAGTTATCACCCTGCAATACTATGACATCAATATGAATATCATCACTTTTATTTTAGGTAGCCCGATTCGGACTTATCGGGGGCCTGTTGGTTTGTCTGCGGATTTTGACGAACTACCTCAACTCGAAGCGTATTACGAAGAACATATCGCGCCCATCAGTCGCAAATATGAAACTAAGCGTGTGGCTTGCCTTAAGGCGGCGCGTAAACGTTTGTATTTGAGTTTGATGATAGTGCTTGGGCTGAGCTTGCTCACCGTTATTGGCTACTACAGCGGTGGCGCTTATTTCCCGCCTTTGCCATTGCTTGCTTTAGTCGGATTAAGCTGGTGGAGCTTTGCTCCGACTCGTGAGTTTAAGCATTTGGTTCAAAATGATATTTATCCGCTGATGTTTAAATATTTCGGCGATGATTTTATTTATAGCCGCGAAATGCGCCTCGACATGAATCGACTCGTTGCGGCTAAAGTATTACCGCGATACGACAAAGTCAGCTTCGGTGACTATATACAAGGCTGCTATAAGGGCGTTGAGTTGGCGGTCAATGAGCTTACCCTGACCAAGAATGTGCAAGTCGAAGAGCTGGATGTCAGTACCAGCAGGCGCAGAACTGTGACCCGCACGGAAACCCAGTTTCGTGGCTTAGTGGTTGAGCTGAGTAGCCATAAAGCTTTTATGGGTCATACTGTTGTGCTGAGGGATCGCGGTGGTTTAGCGAATTTCCTGTCCGACAGCCATGCGGGACTGGTACGAGTCAAACTTGAAGATCCGCAATTTGAAAAAGAGTTCGACGTGTTTTCAACGGATCAAATCGAGTCACGTTATTTGCTCAATACGGCATTTATGGAGCGCTTACAGGAGCTTGCCAAACATTTTGATGGCAATATTCAATGTGCATTTTTCCGCAATAAATTGACTTTGTTCCTGCCGAATCGCAGAACGCATTTTCAAATGCAGTCCATTTTTTATGGCGCAACCTTTTCAGTAGAATTTAGTCAGATAAACCGAGAAATGAAGCAACTCTTTGCTATTATTGAAGTACTTAAACTTAATCAGTACACGGGACTTTGATGTTGCTTACTCGCTTAGCGCTTGCTCGTACACTGACTTTTGCAGCCTTTTCATTGCCCTGCAGATTTGAGGCGCTAGGCCTGTGCTTATTATTGATATCGAGTTTGATGATAAATGCAAATGCTGAGGAGGCGCGCGAAAAAGCTAAGCCGCGTATTGTGGCGCGGTACTCACAGAGCGGCATAGTGAGTAGTGAAGGTCTAGAAAAGCTCAAAATTTATCAATACCAACAAGCTAATGGTGTCACCGTATTTACCGACAAAGCCCCCGCAAATAACCAGTATCAAATTTTGTTATATGACTGTTTTGCCTGTCGTCCCGATTCGACCATAGACTGGAATGGTATTCGGTTATTTACCGCTAATTATGATGCCTTGATCTCCCATGCAGCCCATAAGCATCAACTTGATCCCGCCTTAATCCGCGCTGTGATCCACGCGGAATCAGCCTTTAATGCGCGTGCACTTTCGCGAACTGGCGCCATGGGATTAATGCAATTGATGCCAGAAACAGCAAAAGAAATGGGTGTGGCAAATGCATTTTTACCCGAAGAGAATATCTTAGGTGGCAGTAAGTATTTGGCACAAATGCTAAAACAGTTCAATGGTGATATCGCATTGGCCTGCGCGGCTTACAATGCGGGGCCGACGACCGTGGTTCAGTACAATGGCATTCCGCCCTATCCTGAAACCCAAGCCTATGTTGAGCGTGTGAAAATTTTATTGAAGCGTTACCGCGAGCAGAAGGACGTTTAGTTGCCGCATTGATAAGCTAAAATGAAGTGGCGAAAATCCGGAGATCATCGCCGCCATTTGAATCGAAGGTTACTCGCCGACTTCCCATTTTACGGTAATGTCACCGTCCACTTGTCCAAGTGTTTTACCCAAGTAATCCATTAATTCAGTTGCGATTTCGTCTAACTGCCAAGGTGGATTGATGATCCATAATCCTGCCGCTGTCATGCCAAATTCATCTGAATCGGGCTTAATGGCTTGTTCAATTCTCAGCTGACGTTTAATGCCACTGCTGGCTAGGCGCGATAACATACCTTCGGTCTGAGCACGATTTACGACTGGATACCACAGGATAAACACACCCGTAGCAAAACGCTTGTGCGCTTTTATCAGGGTTTCGGCCACATCTTGGTAGTCGGTTTTCATCTCGTAGCTAGGATCGACTAGCACCAGAGCACGACGCTCTAATGGTGGTACTGCGGCGATAAGGCCTTTTAAGCCATCACCTTTGATCACTTTAACTTGTCTGTCTTCGCAGAAATAATCATCCAATAACACATAATCAGTGCTGTGCAGCTCGTGCAAGACCATGCGATCTTTAGGCCCTAGCTCCATGTCGATAATGGCGGGTGAACCTGGGTAGAAGTTGAGTTCGTCTGGATTTTCTTCATTAAAATGGCGCACGGCGGCGACATAGTCCTGCAGCGACTGCGGCAGATCAGTTTTATCCCAAAGCTTAGCTACACCTTCGAGGTATTCACCTGTTTTCTGTGCAAATTCATCGCTTAAAGCATAACCACCCGCACCTGCGTGGGTATCGATATACACGAGTGGTTTGTCTTTTTTGTGCATCAGCTGCAAGGTTTGTAGCAAGATGGCGTGTTTCAACACATCGGCATAATTGCCAGCGTGATAACCATGGCGGTAACTTAACATGGGGGATCCTAGTAATTTGCAAACATAGCAAAGAGAGGCAAATGCCAGTCGGCAATTATACCTGCGATGCTTCTAGGCGTAAATTTAATGCCTCAGTTGGCGCTCTTTTTATTGGCAAACCAATGTGTGGGGGTTTGCATTTGAAAGGTTTTCAGCCAGAGATTCGCTGGTGCGGGTTTACCGAATAAATAACCTTGAAATTGTTCGCATCCTAGCGCAGTGAGTTGCAATAACTGGGCTTCGGTTTCGATACCTTCGGCAATGACGTTGAGTTTTAAGCTCTTGGCTAACAGGATGGCGGCGTTAACAATTTGGGTATGGCGTTCACTAATGCCCATTTGACTGACAAAGTAACGGTCGATTTTAATTGTGTCGGCACTGATATCAATGAGCTGGCTTAATGAGGCATGGCCAGTACCAAAATCGTCAATGGCGATAGACACTCCCATACGAGCCAAGGTGTTTAAGCGTCGGCCTGTTTCTTTATGGGTTGAAAATACAGAGGTTTCAGTAATTTCAATTTCCAACAATGGGATGAGTTCAGGATGATTCATATAGGTTTGGATTAACACTTTAAAGAAGCGATCCGACAGAATATCTTGCCCAGATAAATTAAAGGCAATCCTGACCAGAGGTACATTTTTAGGCCAAGAACGGATCAGTTGTAGTAATTGCCTGAAGACTTTTATCGCAAAAATCGCCTGCAATTGAGATGACTCTATAATGGGGATAAAAGTGTTCGGCATGATCATAGTGCCGTCTTCGTCAAACATTCTGGCTAGCGCTTCAAAGCTAGTAATGTGGCCATTGGCCATCACTTTAGGTTGCAGCCACATTTCAAGGCGGTTGTGTTTCAGCGCGTCACGGATTCTGGCTTTTTGCGATGAAGCTTCGAGCAGATTGTTAATCAAACCAATGTAATACACCATCACTGGGCTAGCTTGGGTGGTTTGTTTTATGGCAATTAAACATTGCTCCGCGGCTTGCTGCGGTGAGGCTTTATTACCTGAGCTGCAACCGACTCTGCACTCGAGATGATATTCAGTCTGTTGTTCTTGCTTAAGTTGTAGGTTTGTTGGAATACGCTCGCGCAATTGTAGCGCTAGGTTTTCAGGGGAGATAAGCGGCAGGCTAGTAAACTCGAGTGCAAACGATGCTCCTCTAAATCGGTATATTTTTGTGATATGACCAAAGCGATTTTTGAGTTCAATAGCAAAGGCTTTTAGGATGGCATCTCCGACGCTGATACCGAAAGCAGCATTAATTTGGCTAAGATTATCAATTTTGATTAAGGCTACGGTCATTTCCTGATGGATCAAGCTTGGCGCTGGGTTATACCAGTGATTTTCGTTGGGTAATCCTGTCACTAAATCATAGAAATGTGTGCTGATGTGGTGTTTTTTAAGGCGACTCAGCTCAATCGCATGGTTTGCCTGTTCTGTGACATCGTGGCAGTGAAATAACAAAGTATCATGGTGCTGTAATGAGGCTTTTTGCAGCAGATATTTAGTGCTGTTATTGTTTTTTAAATGGGTTGGAAACGAGGCCGCCAGTAAATTTGTGCTGGTATCTTCGGTAAGTTCAAAAATGCCACATAGGCGAGTGCTGTTTAGTGTGACTTTTCCAGCGATTTCCCTCGCGGCATTATTCAGGTTGAGAATGACTCCATCCTCATTGCAGAAGAAAGAGGCTGTACCATTATTTTCAAAGATTTCAGCATATTGATCTAATGTATGTTGCAGTGCATTTTGATGCTGGATCATTTGCTGCGCATGGATTTTCTGGGTTTTTAGCAGGCGCATTGCCGACAACGGGATACAGATATTAAAAAACATAAACAGCAAACCGTTTAGATAAGCGTGGGTCGCAGGTAGGCTGATATCAATATCGATAATGGGAGGCAGGTTTTGGTTACGCAGTAGCAGTAAAAAAGGCAATACGTTGAAACACATCATAATAAAAGCGACTTTTCTGCCAAACAGGAAAAGCGCCATCAAGGGCAAGGTATATAAGAAAGTAATACCTACCTGCGATAAGTTGAAGTCAGGGATAAACAACAGCATAGATAAACAGGCTGCAATAACCATCGCCAGCAGGCTGATAGAGCTGACGAGTAAATATTTGCGCGTAAACCATAAAGACAGGAATAGTACGGTTAAAAAACTGACCGTAATGCTGATAATGAAAGTGAGGTTTAACTCATACGCAATTAAAGAGCTATGCAGCACTATGCTAGTGGTCAAGATGGCGCCACTAAGCAGAATAATCCGCAATAAGCTGGTTTTTAATATCGTTTTGTCAGGATTTAAAAAATCTTGCTCCCTGATAAACAAAAAACCTTTTAGCCATTGAAGCAAAAAAAGTCCTTATCCCGTACGGAAGTCACGCAGGTTGGCTGGGGACATAACATATAACATAAATCACTAAACTGTTATACAAATAGATTGCTGCCTTTATAAATCAGTATATTACAGTGTGATGCTTGTTTGAATTTTTAAGGGCGTACTGAGACAAATTGGCTAAGACAGTGATGAGCTTGGTGATGTGTTTTGCTTACTAGCATGTTCATAAACGAGATTTTTAGGCATAATGGCCATCATTTTCGTTGGTTAGAAGACAGCCTGTGACCCCGATTTTTTTCAATCAGCAATACCCAACACTTGTGGATATTTGTGCACGTTGGCAACTCGTCTACGATGCGAATGCGACCTTCGAATTGCGTTTTGAATCAGATACTTTATCACTGCATAAACGCGATGAGCCTAAGCTCGATGGCATAGTGGTGGATTTTGTGACTGGCGCCGTCGCCCATAGACGTAAGTTCGGTGGCGGTCGTGGTCAATCTATCGCTAAAGCGGTGGGATTAAAGCAAGGGGTAACACCGAGTGTTGTCGATGGCACTGCGGGTTTAGGGCGCGATGCATTTGTGCTCGCAAGCCTTGGTTGTACAGTAACTATGGTTGAACGTCATCCTGTGGTTGCCGCATTGCTTGAAGACGGCCTGCGCCGCGCCTATCAAGATGCTGAAATCGGCGATTGGATGCGTGAGCGGATGCGCCTATTTCATGGTTCTAGCCTAGAAGCATTATCGAAATTGGCACAAGAGGTGGATGTGGTTTACCTCGATCCTATGTACCCCCACCGTGATAAATCGGCCCTTGTTAAAAAAGAAATGCGTGTATTCCAATCCTTAGTCGGTGCCGATTTAGATGCCGATGGCTTACTCGCCCCAGCTTTAGCTTTAGCAACTAAACGTGTCGTCGTTAAGCGCCCAGACTATGCCGAAGATTTGGATGGGGTTAAGCCTAATACGGTTATTGAAACCAAGAAAAACCGTTTCGATGTCTATGTAAAAGCCGCGATGAAATAGGGAATATTTTTCTCATCGCGAACATAGTATGCTTTCAGTGACAACGGCTTAGCTCATGTCGATTTTTCAGTTTTATGGGCTATTTTCTTTTTTATACCCACTTGTGATTTTTTATATGAAACTCATTCCTCTGCTAAAACAGCCGCGTATTCACTGACTATTCTAATGTAAAACTTCTCATAACATTATGTTTCGTATTAACAATTTTGTTTATAAAGAGGATTTGCAATGCAGAAAAAGCATTGGTCAAAAGTTCAGTTATTGCACGAGGTGGTCACCAATCCCAATATCATAGTCAAAGGCCAACATAGCTATTACAGTGATTGCTGGGATGCAGGCTTTGAGGGATCTGTGGTGAGATATCTTCATGGCGATGAAGTGAGCCGTGAGTGGGAGCCTAAGTGGCCTATCGATAAACTTTATATCGGTAACTATGTGTGTATCGCTGCCGAAGTTGTGATCTTAATGGGCGGAAATCATACGCATAGAGCAGATTGGTTTTGTTTATACCCCTTTATGGATTTCATCGAGGATGCCTATGTAGGCAAAGGTGATACTCATATTGGTGATGGGGCTTGGTTAGGCATGAGATGTATGTTGATGCCAGGGGTGACGATAGGTGAAGGTGCGGTTGTTGCCGCAAATAGTGTTGTCACCCAAAATATCGAACCCTACAGTATTGTGGCGGGATCACCCGCGAAATTAATCAAGTATCGGTTCGATAAAGACGTTATTTCTGAGTTACTGGCGTTAAAAATCTACGATTGGCCTGCCGAAAAGTTTGAAAGCTTAAAGCGGTATTTGTGTTCGGCGGATTTTGACGCGCTCAGCAAAGCGATCACTCTCTATGACCAATCCGTACATCAAAGCAAGTAACCGTTAGTCCCAAAGTGAAAGGTCGCGCTCAGTCGAGGCCTTTCACTTATTCTGCCTTAAATCTGCTTTTTGGCGTTTTGGCTAGTTCCACCAGTTCTTCGATGATCACCCGTAGCTTGGGTTGGAGGTAAGGGGTTTTAAGCCAAATCAGGTGGATAGGTGTGTCGTCACTGGCGAGTTCGTCTAGTACCGAGATAAGTTCACCAGTTTTAAGATAGTCCTCAACTAACCATATCGGCACTTGCGCTAAACCCACTCCCGCCAGTGTGGCCGCTAAAATGGCTTCGCAATCAGCGATTTCGTGGCGTACTGGAATGTCATAGGCCTCAGTGACCCCATCCTCATTTTTAAGTAACCAGCGATGTTGCTGCCCAAGCGGCCAGCCGACAATGCATTGGTGCTGGCTGAGATCTTCTTTGCCTTGTGGCGTGCCAAGTCGAGCGAAATAGGCGGGAGATGCGCAGATCACTCGGCGTTGTTCTCCTAATCTACGGGCGACTAAATCCACAGTGTCGCCGAGTTGTCCGACACGCACCGCCAAATCAATGCCGTCACTGAACAAGTCGGTCACTCTATCGTTAAAGGTAATAGATAACTCGAGCTTGGGATATTTTTGCGACAGTGATAATAGGGTTGGCAGTATATATCGCCGCCCAAACGTCACAGGTAAATCCACTCGCACTCGACCTGAGGGAATTTGCTGTTCGCTGCCGAGTCGGCTCTGTGCATTGTCTAGGATTGCCATGGCATTTTGGCAATCTGTGAGATACGAATCGCCATCATTGGTTAAGCTCACACGCCTTGTGGTGCGGTGCAGCAGCTTAGTGCCTAAGCGGGTTTCTAATCGCACTATGCTTTTACTGAGCGCCGAACCAGTCATGCCTAACGCCTGCGCCGCTAAGGTAAAACTGCCTAGCTGGGCAACTGTGACGAAATGGCGTATCTCAACAAATTGATTATTTATCACGGCAATTAATTCCTTATAGGACTTAGTGAAGGTCATTTTAGTGACCTAATCATGGCAAGTGAATCGCGTAAGCTACTACCACAGTATGAAAATGAGCGTTAACGTACAAGCGAACGTCATTTTGTAATTGATTAAAAAGGTTTTTCTATACAATAAACCTTAACCTCCTATTGAGTGAGCTAACTATGAAATCGTCGAATAATCTGCAAGGTAAAGTGGCTTTTGTACAAGGTGGTAGCCGTGGTATCGGCGCTGCCATTGTTAAAAGATTGGCGAGTGACGGCGCAGCGGTTGCCTTTACCTATGTGTCATCTGAGGCCCAATCACAATTGCTGGTTGACGACGTTATCACCCATGGCGGTCAAGCTATTGCCATTAAGGCCGACAGCACAGAGCCGGAGGCGATTCGTCGTGCCATCCGCGAGACCAAAGCGCATTTCGGTGGCTTAGATATAGTGGTCAATAATGCGGGCACGTTGATTTGGGATAGCATCGAGAACCTGACGTTAGAGGACTGGGAGCGAACCATTAACACTAATGTGCGCAGTGTGTTTGTGGCGAGCCAAGAAGCCGCGCTGCACATGAATGACGGCGGCCGGATCATCAATATCGGTAGCACTAACGCTGAGCGTATTCCGTTTGTAGGTGGTGCGATTTACGGCATGAGTAAATCGGCCTTAGTCGGTTTGGCCAAAGGACTCGCGCGGGATTTAGGCCCTCGAGCTATTACGGTGAACAATATTCAGCCTGGACCTGTGGATACCGATATGAACCCTGATAACGGTGATTCATCTGAGCCCGTTAAAGCGATGGGCGCCCTAGGGCGTTTTGGTAAAGCCGAAGAGATCGCCAGCTTTGTCGCCTTTATCGCGGGTCCAGAAGCGGGCTATATCACTGGTGCGAGTTTGATGATTGATGGTGGGTTTTCTGCATAAGCTTTGTCTGTATTTATCTTTTAGGCAAAAAGTTTGATTCCAGTCATTAATAAGCCTGCACAAGAGTCACTCTGGCGGGCTTTGCTTAAGTTGTGGCTAGTTATTCAGAATCAATATGTTAGAGCATAAAAACTCGTTGAGTATGATGGTAAGAACTTAGGTCGTTGTTACTCAAATTATCTGTCAGCAAAGCGAGGTTTTATTGAAATGGTGGACTATGGCTTGAGTCAGGCAAGGCAAAATAATTTGCTTGTTGATGAACTATTGTTACAATCCGCCGGTCTTATCTTCAGCTATCTGTTGAAAGACACTCATTTTTTATCTTTATTATCAAAGAATAAGACGAAGGGAAATCCAAATTTCTAAGTTATCGACTAAGCAAACAGGCAACCTATGGGGCGTGATGGTATTTACCATTCTGACCTTGTTCTGTTTGACTCAAAATAGTGGAATACTTAACTTGTTGCTCAAGGAGTTGAGCGCGCAAGCGATGTCGGCTACGTCTTTTTCTGGTGCTGGTTTTAGCGCCAACTCAGCTTTAAACTCAAGTTCTGCTTTAAACAGCAGTTCAGCTTCAAACAATATGGCTAGCCACGCCGATGCTCAAGCGGCGAGTACTGAGCTGGTCAAAAGTGAACCTAAAAAATGTGAATTGTCTGAAAAATCGATCCGAACCTGTATCGACACTCCGAGTACCATCCCATTTCTTATCCTGCTGTTCCTACTGCCGTTACTTCCCCGCGCCTCCCGCGTGATAACACTGTTACCCATACAAGGTTATCAAGCTAAACCTAGGCGAATACATCTCACACATTGTCGCTTTCAAGAATAAAAACTTATTTATCAATTTGATAGGTGGGTTTGTTTAGGCATGTTTTCTCTCAGTCAATATTTGACTTTTCTCGCCAGTTTGCCGGTAGAAAAGAAAGTTAAGCGGCTGCAGAACATCCGATTTTACACATCACACCTCCCTATCTGACTGCTTGAACTTAAGCCTTCTATCACGCTGATGTTTCTTAAGCCATAACGATATTGGTAACCAGAACATAGCGTTAGCCAATATTTATATGGCCTAGAAGCAAGGTAAGCATGCACGCAGCATCACAGAGTCTTGTTTAACTTAGCTTGGTCTAACAGCGCTTAAGTATTGCAATGGCAAATGCTGACGATATATCGAAGAGATTAATATGCAATTTAATAACAAACAGTTAGTGCATATTTGGGGGACAAAATGAGTACATTAAAATCTATGTTAACCAGATTCTGGATACTCGCCTTGATAGTGACGAGCCCGTCGCTCATGGCGGCATCGACAGGATGGTTAGTTAACGATAATCACCCGCCAGCCAAAGTACGTTTTATGCTGACGGGCGAAGTTGATCCCGCAACGAATACTTTGCCCGCTGTACTTGAAGTACAACTTGAGGGTGATTGGAAAACCTATTGGCGCAGTCCTGGGGAAGGCGGTATTGCGCCTACCATCAAGTGGGATGGCTCTAGCAATCTACAGCAAGTGGATTGGAGATGGCCTGCGCCAGAGGAATTCTCATTATTGGGATTACAAACCTTTGGTTACAAAGGTAATACCACCTTTCCCTTAACCTTGAAAGTCGATGATATCGCTGCTCGTACTCAGCTGCGCGGCAAAGTGACCTTGTCGACCTGTACCACCATCTGTGTATTGACGGATTATCAGATTAGTCTCGACTTCACGCCCAATGCGCTGCAAGCAGATACCGATGCCATGTTGGCTTACAACAAGGCTGTGTCACTTGTGCCACAAAAAGTGTTGTCCCAAGAGGGCCAGAATCCTGCCATGACAATGGGTTGGGATGCAGCCAAAGGTCAACTTGAAGTCAGACTCAATGATGCCAACTGGCAGAGTCCAACCGTGATTATCGATGGCGAGCCAGATACCACATTCAAGCTAGTGAGCTTAAAACCAATCGAAAGTGATGCTAACGGCAAGCAATTGGTCGGTATTTTCAGCGGTAAAAGTTGGCTGGGCGAGCCTGAAGTTTTGGGTAAATCGCTGAACATGACTGTCGCCGATAGCGAGCGGGCGTTGGAATACAGCGCCGAGGTTAAGCCTGTGGTGATTACTCAAGCAAGTACCTCGATATTTGGCATGATTTTGTTAGCGCTTATCGGTGGTTTGATCTTAAACGTCATGCCCTGCGTGTTACCCGTTCTCGGCATGAAGCTCAGTTCAGTGGTTGCTGCGCCTGATCTTAAACGTAATCAAATCCGCCAACAGTTCATCGCATCAGCGCTGGGGATATTGGCCTCATTCTGGTTACTGGCTGGCTTTATCTTAATGCTTAAGCTCACGGGTCAAGCGATTGGTTGGGGTGTGCAGTTCCAAAACCCTTGGTTTATCGGCTTTATGGCGCTGGTGACCACAGTGTTTGCCTTCAATATGTTAGGTGTGTTTGAGATCAACTTACCCTCTAACGTGCAAACCAAGTTGGCGACAACGGGCGGCAATAATAACAGCGGCCACTTTTTACAGGGCATGTTCGCCACACTGCTAGCTACGCCCTGTAGTGCGCCTTTCTTGGGGACTGCGGTCGCCTTCGCCTTGGGCGCCGATGTACTGAGCCTGTTTGCCATCTTTACCGCTTTGGCCGTGGGTATGGCGTTCCCTTGGTTAATCGTGGCGGCATTCCCGCAAGTGGCGGGTTATTTCCCTAAACCCGGTCGCTGGATGAACACAGTTAAAGTGTTTTTCTCCGGCATGTTGCTCATCACCAGTTTGTGGCTGATTAGCCTGTTGGCCAGCTTCATTGATACTAGCTACCTGTGGCCATTAGCGGGTGTAATTACACTGATATTTATGGTGTTTATGGCTAAGAAATATGGCGCGATTGCTATTGTGAGCTGCTTAGGTATCGGCATCTTACTGTCGGCGGTTATCGCATTTATGACTACGAATCAATGGGCTAAGCCTTTACCTGCGGATCTTGCTTGGACGCCATTGGATCAAGCATTGATTAATCAGCAGGTGGCCCAAGGCAAAACTGTGTTTGTCGATGTCACTGCCGATTGGTGTATCACCTGTAAGGCCAATAAAGTTGGCGTGATCTTGCAAGATCCTGTCTATAGCCTGTTGCAACAGCCGCATATTTTGCCAATGAAGGGCGATTGGACCACGCCTTCTGAGCCCATTACTCACTACCTGCAAAGCCATAATCGTTTTGGAGTGCCATTCAACGTGGTTTACGGCCCGGGTGCGCCGCAAGGGATTGAGTTACCGGAAATTCTATCGACTGACCTTGTGCTTGCTGCGATTGAGCAGGCCTCAGCGTCCCCTGAAAAGTCATCCGTAGCGGCAGGGAAATAACGCTAACGACTAGCCGTTCACTCGGATATGTCACTCGGCAATATCACTGGCGAGTTTCATTCAATAGCGAGTCGAGTGGCACTCAACAAATACTCAGGTCAGGAAGCTCCTGACCTGAAACAATGGAAATCGATTATGAAACAGACAATTGAAGCACAAAACATCACTGAATCAATGCGGAATACTCAAGTCATCGGAGGCACTAAAATGTCGAAATTTAGCTCTTTATTCAAACATCGCAAGTTGCAGATGTTTGCTGTCTCGGGTGTCGCCATGGCAATGCTGGTGGTTTCCTTGCCTTCGGTGAGCACTATGGCCTATGCCAAGGACAGCAGTTTATCGGCGGCGCAGCAACAAGAGGTGCGAGCGATTCTTAAAGATGCCTTGATCAATGATCCTGACCTAATGAGAGAGGCGATTATTGCGTGGCAAGCAAGGGAGCAAGAGGGGGCAAATACAGCCATGCAAACCAATCTTGTGACCCATCATAAAGCCATGTATGAGACCAAAAGCGATCCGTGGAAGGGCGCTGCGACACCCGAGATTGAAATGGTGTACTTTACCGATTTTAACTGCCCATACTGCAAGAAAATCGAGCCTTCGCTGAACCAGCTGATTGAAGAATTTCCTCAGTTAAAAATCATAGTCAAAATGGTGCCGCTGCAGGGCGAAGGCTCCAAAATGGCGGTCGATTTCGCCCAAACGGTTTGGTTAAACGAGCCTGAAAAGTATCTCAAGGTGAAGGATATGTTGATGTCGAGCCCACGTGGACTCGATGCCGCCGCCATCGCTAAGGTCGCTAAACTGACGGCAACCGAGCGCTGGGTGGGCAACACAGATGAGCGCGTCGCTAAAATGGTCGATGATAATGTGAAATTAATGAATGAGTTAGGCATAGGTGGCACGCCAAGTATGATAGTGGCCGATACGCTTATTCCCGGATTAGTGCCTTACGAAGTGTTAAAAGAGCAGCTTGAAGTCGCGATTGCCGCTAAAGATAAGACACAGAAGAGCAGTTAAGATGCAGTCAAAGGAAACTGAAAATATGAGCGCCGAACAAGTTTCGATATCTTTACCTAAACGCATATTGGGCTGGATTAAGCAGCTGGCACTTTTGCTGCTCATTGTCATTATCGTGACCAGCGTGATGGACATCTGGCGCGGCAAAGATATTCCGCGGGATAATTTGCCGCAGCTACAAGGGACGACGTTGGCTGGGGAGACGCTTGATATTGCCACGCTCAGCCAAGATCAGGCGGTATTGGTGTACTTCTGGGGCACTTGGTGCCCTGTGTGTAATTTTGTCAGCCCGGCGGTCAATCAAATGTCGGCCTATTATCCCGTGGTGACGGTTGCCATGAGTTCGGGTGAGGATGAGAAACTGAGAAAATATCTTCAGCATCAGGATTATGGCTTTGACACTATTAATGATAGTGACAGCAAGATTGCCCGTGATTGGTCATTGCAGGCGACGCCAACCATTATGATCTTTAAAGATGGTGAGTTAAAACACTACACGACTGGTTTTACTAGCCTGCCTGGTATGTGGTGGCGAATGCTATTCACCTAAAGGTGATACATCAGGGGCTGTTTTAAGGTAGAAAAAAAGCGCTAATCTAGGTTAGCGCTTTTTATTATCAACTTATTTCAGGACTAGACAACTAGCTGAAAGCTTAGGATTTACTTCACTAAGGTGAGCAGTGGCGCCTGACTCACGACTTGGAAGTCGAGCGCCATAGTCACGCTGAGCGCCGTAATAGTGATGATTGAAAACCCAAACACTTGGCGAGCCCAGCGGTGCATGTCGACGCCGTGGCGATAACCTTTTAATGCCATGGCAAGCCACCACAGGCTGGTGGCGCAGGTGACCGCCATAAAGGCGATACCTGTGTAACCCGCGAGTGGTAACAGCGCACTGACTAAGGCGAACACGGCAATATAAAGCACGATATGCAGTTTTGCTTTGGTCATGCCTTCTGCAACCGGCAGCACAGGAATATTAGCGGCCGCATAGTCATTAAAACGGAAAATCGCGATGGCGTAAGAATGTGGCATCTGCCATAGACTAAACATCAACAGCAAAATAGCTGCACCTATGTCCATTTGCCCTGTCACACTGCAATAGCCCACCACGGGCGGTACTGCGCCCGAGAAGCTGCCAACTAAAGTGCCATACACTGAGTTACGTTTCATGTAGAGGCTATAAACCCCCACATAAACGATGTAACCAATAACGGCAAATAGCAGGGCTAATGCATTGGTAAACAAGGCTAAGATGCTAAAGCCCAACACGCCTAAGGCGAGTCCAAACGCGAGGACGTTACCCACGGCTATTTCGCCCGTGACGGTTACGCGTTTGCAGGTTCGCTGCATCTTGGCGTCGATATCACGGTCAATACAGTTATTGATTGCGCAACCAGAGGCTACGACCAAGGACAATCCCACTAAGCTCGCCAACATCAAGACCAGATTTACGTCGCCTTTGGCGGCTAATAAAAAACCGCCAGCAACGGAAATCAGATTCCCGAAAATGATGCCAGGCTTAGTAACTTGCACATACCCTTTGAAGCGTGCTTTCCATTGCGGTGACATAAATCTGTCTTGTATTTGCATAGACTGTTTCTCGTTACATCATCAAAGCGTTGGCTTCGAGTATGATCCACACCGACAAGCCGACTACCATGACAATAATCAGGGCGGTAAACAGGAAGGAGAAGGTGTTTACTTTGCCTTCTTTCGAGAAATCTAAGTGCAAGAAGTACTTAAGATGTACCACTATCTGCACTATCGCCATCACTAGCACTAAGCTAAGGGTGGTCGCTTTCTCGAAGTGATGGGTCATTACGGCCCAAAACGGAATGGCGGTTAATACCACTGACAGCACAAAGCCCATTAGATATGACTTAATGCTCGCGGCCAGATCGTCAGTGCCATGGCTAGACTTATGAGTATGACTATGTGCGCTCATTAAAGTGCTCCCAATAAATACACGACCGTGAATACACAAATCCACACTATGTCGAGGAAATGCCAGAACAAGCTTAAGCAGCTCAGGCGGGTGATGCTGCGATTACCTAAACCGGTTTTCGCCACTTCAATCATCATGATCGCCATCCAAATCAGACCTGCGGTCACGTGCAAGCCGTGCATACCGACAAGGGTGAAGAAGGACGACAGGAAAGCGCTACGCTGTGGGCCATTGCCGTGTTCAATCAGGTGATGGAATTCATAGACTTCCATCCCGATAAACACACAACCGAGGGCGAAGGTGACGAGTAACCAAGCCAAGGTCGCGGCTTTGTTGTGGCGCTTAGCAAAAATCAACGCCATGCCATAGGTAATACTACTAACGAGCAGGGCGGCAGTTTCAATCAGCACAAAGTCCAATTCGAAAATGTCTTTACCCGAAACGCCACCGTCCGTGTTCATGTAGAGCACAGCATAGGTTGCGAAAACCGAGGCAAACAAAATGCAGTCGGTCATCAGGTAAATCCAAAAACCAAACAGAGTGTTGCCACTGGTGTCATGGTGTTCGTGGTGATCTTCTGCGTGAGCTACTTCTAAATCTGCTGGGATTGCAATACTCATATCAGCCCCTTACTACATTGTTTAAGTGGGCATTTTCAATGCGAGCCACTTCATCGGGTTGCACGTAATAGTCGACGTCATTGTTATAAGCACGGAACAGGAACACCACGAAAGCGCCCACTAAGCCCACAATGGCTAACCACAGGATGTGCCAAATAGCGGCAAAACCCGCGGCAGTGATCCCCAGCGCCATTAAGATACCGCTTGAGGTATTTTTCGGCATATGGATAGCTTGGTAGTGTTTTTGACGTTGATAAGCCACGCCTTTTTCTTTCGCATCGGTAAAGGCATCGATATCAGCAACCTGTGGCAGCTTAGCGAAGTTATAGAACTGCGGTGGAGAAGCGGTTGACCACTCTAAAGTATGGCCATTCCATGGATCGCCCGTGGTGTCGCGGTTTTGGTCGCGGTCACGGATACTCACATACAGTTGTATAAACTGCAGAATGATACCGACCATGATGATGCAAGCACCCACGGCGGCTAAGTAGATCCACACGTTCCACGCTGGGTTATCAATGTGGTTGATACGTCGTGTCATACCCATAAAGCCCAGTACGTACAGCGGCATAAAGGCCACATAGAAACCGATTTGCCAGCACCAGAATGACGCTTTACCTAAACGCTCATTCAAGTGGAAACCTGTCGCTTTCGGGAACCAGTAAGCAAAACCTGCTAAGTAACCAAATACCGCACCACCAATAATAGTGTTATGGAAATGCGCGATTAAAAACAAACTGTTATGTAAGACGTAGTCGGCACCCGGTAAGGCTAATAACACCCCTGTCATACCGCCTATGGTGAAAGTCACCATAAAGCCTAACGTCCACAACACAGGTACAGTTAACCTTAGGCGGCCACGGTAGATAGTGAACAACCAGTTAAACAGTTTTACCCCGGTTGGAACCGCGATCACCATAGTCATCACCCCGAAGAAGGCGTTGACGTTGGCACTTGAGCCCATGGTGAAGAAGTGGTGTAACCAAACGATGAAACCTAGAATTGAAATCGCACCACTCGCCCACACCATAGAGGTGTAACCGAACAGACGCTTAGCCGTAAAGGTTGAGATTACATCGGAGAAAATACCAAAAGCAGGCAAAATCAGGATGTAAACTTCAGGATGTCCCCACGCCCAAAACAGGTTGATATACATCATGGCGTTACCGCCACCGTCATTGGTGAAGAAGTGGAAATCCATGTAACGGTCGAGTGTCAGCAGAGCTAACACAGCGGTTAAGATAGGAAATGACGCAACGATCAAAATGTTCGCCCACGTACAAGTCCAAGTGAAGATTGGCATTTGCATCAGCTTCATGCCTGGGGCACGCATCTTCAGCACGGTGGCGATAAAGTTCACCCCGGTTAAGGTCGTCCCTATGCCCGAAATCTGCAGTGCCCAGATATAGTAATCGACCCCAACTCCCGGACTGTAAGCCAGCTCAGACAAGGGCGGGTAAGCCACCCAGCCTGTCTTAGCAAATTCACCTAAACCCAATGAAATATTGATCAGCACAGCGCCCGAGGCGGTAAGCCAGAAGCTGAGGTTGTTCAAGAAGGGGAAGGCAACGTCGCGGGCACCAATTTGCAGCGGCAACACTAAGTTCATTAGACCTATCATAAATGGCATCGCCATAAAGATAATCATGATCACGCCATGGGCGGTAAAGATTTGGTCGTAATGTTCAGGCGGCAGATAACCTGCGGCGCCGTTGGTGGCAAGTGCTTGCTGGGTACGCATCATAATGGCATCGGAGAAGCCACGAATAAGCATCACCAAAGCCAACACTATGTACATGATACCGAGGCGTTTATGGTCAACAGAGGTTAACCAGTCGTGCCAGAGTACGCTCCATTTTTTGTGTTTAGTGATCAAGGCTGCGATATACAAACCCACCACTGCGACGACCGCTAAGGTCACCATGATGATAGGCTCGTGATACGGAATCGCATCTAAGCTTAATTTACCGAGAAATGACATGATTACTCCGCCTCCACTTTTTGGGTGGATGAGTGTTCTGTAGATGAAGTGTCAGAATGGGTTGAGCTTTCCGTGTCGGCCATTTTCTGTGCGTTTGGCATAGCCTGTTCGCTTGCCATATGCGCCATATCGTGGTGCATACCAGCCATGTTGTGGTCGGCACCCATGTGTTGCATTCCTTCGTGACCTTTCATGCCGTCATGTGAGTCCATGTGCATGTATTGCATCACGATTTGGTCAAACATCCCTTTGCTCACTGAGCCAAAGTATTCAACCGGATTGTATTCACTCGGTTTAGCCAGTGTGGCATAGGCCGCTGAGTCCAATGTCTTGCCCTGTTGTTTTAACTTGGCCACCCATGCATCGAAGTCGGCAGGTGTCTGAGTAGCAATCGCTTTAAACTTCATGCCCGCAAATCCGGCGCCGCTGTAGTTAGCCGAGATACCATCGAAGGTGCCTGGCTCGTTAGCGATCAAATGCAATTTAGTGGTCATGCCCGCCATAGAATAAATCTGGCTGCCTAACTGAGGGATGAAGAAGGAGTTCATCGCAGTGTCAGAGGTGATCTTAAAGTTCACCGGCACATTGGCTGGGAACGCCAACTCATTGACCGATGCCACGCCTTGTTCTGGGTAAATGAATAACCATTTCCAGTCCAGCGACACCACTTCAACCGTGACGGGTTTAGCTTCGTGATCTAAAGGTTTGTATGGATCAAGATCATGGGTCGAACCCCAAGTGATCACACCTAGCACTATTACGATCACAATCGGCACTATCCACACGACGGTTTCAATCGCTGTTGAGTGTGCCCATTTAGGCGCATAGATTTCTTGATCACGGCCATCGCGGTATTTCCACGCGAAGTACAATGTCATGGCAATCACAGGGATAACAACAATGAGCATGAGTAGGGTGGCGACGATAATCAGGTGTTTTTCATCGATACCGATTTGGCCCTTAGGGTCCAACACACCGCCATCACAACCCGCGAGCATGAGTGCTACTGCCGCGATTGCCGCTTTACTTAATTTTCGAATTAACAAAGGAAGATTCCTCTAACCCTAAGGTTTACAACTCTGCCAAGCGTGAACCGGCAGTCGCACTAAGCGGCGTTATCTGAGCGCAAATCCTGAAACCCAAGAGGCATGACACAAAATGTGCCGCCATCCCGACGAAATCGAAGATCAGTTTTCAGCGCTTAATGCTTAATTTGAATTTAAAAACAGAGGGTTAAAATGGTGGGGCGCGACAACCGTGGGCGGTATGTTCGAGGGATTTTAGCCTTGGGGGTGCTAAAAAAAGTGAAGCGTTGGTTAAATCGAGATTATTGAAAAATTTGAAGCAGCAGTCGATTAAATGCCATAACTGCAGAATAACGAGGGGGTTGAGCAATAACAGGCTGAGCAGACTGGCGCCGATAAACTCGACTAAAAAGCCATTGCTGAGGCTGATGAGTTCACTAATATCGACACAACCGCCGATCAATACGTACAAAACGTCAGCTACAGGCAGCACAAACAATAACCCGAAAAACAGGGTTAGGTTTGTCATGCTAAAGGTTGAAAACCGAATAATCAGGTTCAATCTTTCAGCAATGAATTGGCTAAGAGCTAATTTCAATTAACGGGTCCGGTTGAACGGGAAAGGGAGTCAGTTGGCAGAACAAAAAATATTCAGCATGCAACTTTTTTATGCGGCAGGAGGATACCAAGAAGCGGCTATTGAATGAAAGCGGATCCCCGCGGTAAAAGGGCTTAAGCGTTAAAAAAACCTTAATTAAAACCAAAAAAAATCAATAAATTTACAAAATTAACCTAAATTTAACTGATTTGGTTCTCATAAAATAAAAATGTGTGAGGCGCTTCATTTATTCGTTTTGGCTAAAGTTGATGTATTGGCGACGGTATGGCGTGGATTAATGCCATCATAAGCATGTGGGTTTTAGCCAACAGTCGCTTTTATCGCATACGAATAACACTGCTGTTTACCCTTGCTCGCCGCACATTTTTGCATGCAGATTTTTGATGCGAGTTAAGTTTGGTTAAGCGGATTTGAGATGGGCATCTCAAATAAAAACATCAAGTTAAAACAATGGTTGTGTCAGTCATTTACGCTATTTACATTAGGTAAAACGATTATTAGACTGTGATTTTATCACTGCCCAGATATCTACTTGAGATTGCGTTAACGAGTAGGGCATTATGATTCTGAATATTGTAACTATGGCAGTTTAAAGGATTACACATAAAGTCAATTACCCCATACCTTAAGGTAAACATTTTCATCGCTTTAGCTTACATCATTGTAGGTAAATTAGGCTTGATGATTGCGTTGCCACCAGGATATTCAGCTGCCATTTGGCCTGCCGCAGGGATTGCCATTGCTGCCTGTATCCTGTGGAAAGAGTATGTCCCTTGGGTTGGCGTGTTTATTGGTTCCCTGCTGATCAACATCAATATTGGCGGGCATATCCATTGGGGCTGGTTACCCTTTGCTATCTCGATTGGGTCTTGCATACAGGCGGTGCTTTCTGCCCATGTTCTTGGGCGAGTCGATCATTTATTCACCTTAGATAATCCTAATACCGTTATTAAATCCTGCTTGAGCTTAGCCTTAACTTGTATTGTGGCGACCGTTTTTGGCAACAGTGCCTTAGTGATCAACGGTACGATTCCACCATCTGATTTACTGGGAAGTTTAATAAATTGGTGGACGGGGGATTTGCTCGGCGCTGTGATCTTTATCCCTTTGACTATGTTGTTATTTGATAAGCGAGCTATCTGGCGTGCTCGCCGCATTCAGACGGGTGTTCCCCTGCTGGTGGGCTTTTTATTCTGCGTGGGGATTTATTACTACTCGGATATGAACCAGCGCCAACAGTTGCAGGATAAGTTTCAGATCCAATCCAATGCAGTGATTAGCAATATTGAAAGTTTTCAAGAGGCTAATCTGCAGCAAATCATCGCCTTAGCGAGCTTATTCGATAATAGCGATCAGGTTTCTGAGGATGAGTTTGTGCAGTTTGGCAAACGTAACATGCTGCAGCAAGATGGCTTTAGAGCTTGGTCTTGGTCGCCGTTAGTGGCGGCCGCCGATCTACCCAGTTTTGAGGCATCGACCCGCTCAGCTATTGGCGCTCCCTACAAAGTCACCCGGCCTCAAGGTTGGCAAGCTAATGCCGATGGCTGGTTAGTGCCAGTGATGTATATTCAGCCACTCATAGGTAATGAAGCGGCATTGGGATTAGATCTCAATAGTGAACCAATACGAGCCGCTGCCATTGCTAAAGTGCGCGCGACCTTAGCGCCTGTGATGACGGCTAAGATCCAATTAGCACAGGATCCCAATGGCCCAGGTGGCACCTTACTTCTAGCGCCCTCGTTCGATCGGCTGGGTAAAATCTCAGGATTTTGTTCAGCTGTGATTGATTTGCAAAGCATTATTAATGATGTTGAGAGCGTAAAGGGATTGCAGTGGAAACTCTCCGACATGAGTGCGGGCGGTGCATTGCTTTACAGCAATACCCAGAAGTCATTTCCCGCATTTAGCAGCAAGCTATTTAGCGATAAAACCGGGCAGTATTTTCAAGCAAACCTGCTGCTTGCAGATCGGCATTGGCACATAGTGATTTATCAATCCTATGCAGTGCTGATGGGCGATACTTTTAGCTTATCGTTACTTATGTTGCTCCTCGCCTTTATCACCTGTGCTGTTGTGGGCGGTATGACACTGGTTTCCTCCGGCGAGCGCCAACGTATTGCCGAGAAAGTGACTGAAAAAACCATGGCCTTATCGAAGGAAATTGCCCGCCGTCAGGCTTTTCAGGCCACCTTGGTACAAAGCGAGCAAAGATATCGTAATTTGTTTGATAAGGCGCCTGTAGGGCATGTGCTTAAACGTTTAGATGATGGTCAGTTTGTGGCGATTAACCCCGCATTCGAAGCCATGACGGGTTACTCTCTCGCTGAGTTAAATCAGCTCGACCCTTGGGATCTCACGCCAAAGCGTTATCAATTAAGTGAAACTGAGCAATTAGAACGCCTAAAGCAAACCCGTCGTTATGGCCCCTATCAGAAGCATTATGTTCATAAGAATGGCCAGTTAGTGGCGGTGCGCCTCAACGGTGCGTTAGTCACAGGCGCCGATGGTGAGCAGCTTATTCTCTTTATCGTTGAAGATATTACCGAGCAGGAGCGCACCGTTGCGCGGGTAAATCTATTGGCGCAGGTGTTCCAGCAGAGTGGTGAAGGCATCACTATCATGGATGCCAACGACATTATTGTGGATGTGAATAGTGCGTTTTCTCAGATAACTGGTTATTCCCGAGAAGAAATCATTGGTAAAAACTGCCGCTTTTTAGAGGCCGAGCGTACCGACAAAGGTATCGATCCTCAAGTGCGTGCTGCTCTAGAACAAACAGGTTTCTGGCAAGGTGAAGTTTGGGACAGGCATAAGCATGGTTACGATTTCCCTAAATGGTTGATGATGTCTGTGGTGCGCGATGACGCAGGTGCCGTGAGCCATTACATCGGCAGCTTTACCGATATCAGCGAGCGTAAAGTCAGTGAGGAACGGATTCATTTCCTCGCCCACCATGATTCTTTGACGCTACTGCCTAATCGACTCAGCTTGCAGTCGCGCCTCGAAGTGGTATTTAGGGAGGCGCTGGTATCCGACAGCCAAATTGCGGTGATGTTTATCGACATGGACCACTTTAAAAATATCAACGACACCTTGGGCCATCATGTGGGCGATCAACTGTTGTTAGAAGTGGCTCGCCGTTTGAAAAACATCGTTGGTGATACTGACACTGTGGCGCGTCTGGGTGGCGATGAGTTTGTGGTTGCCTTATCTGATACGAACCATGATGAGGTGGCCAGTCTAGCCGAGGCGCTGCGCAGTGGTTTGAGTCAAACCTATATCATTAATAATCAAGCATTACATTCATCGCCGAGTATCGGCATCAGTTTGTTCCCGACCGATGGTGACAGTGTTGAAGCCCTGATGAAAAACGCCGATATGGCCATGTACCGCGCCAAATCGGCGGGGCGTAATAACTATCAATTCTTTACTGCGGCGATGAATACCTTGATCACCGAGCGCCAGCAAATTGAAACGGGCCTGAGGCAAGTGCTCGCTAACGATGAATTACGACTGCATTATCAGCCACAAATTGATATCCGCACTGGGCAAGTGGTCAGTGTCGAAGCGCTTGTGCGCTGGCAGCATCCCGAATTTGGCATGATAGCGCCTGACCGCTTTATTCCCATTGCCGAAGAGATCGACATGATCATCCCAATTGACCAATGGGTGTTAGAAACGGCGATGGCGCAGCTTGCTGTCTGGCGCGCTGCGGGTGCCACTGAGTTGCGAATGGCAGTGAATCTGTCAGCGCATCAACTCCGTAAGGATACGATAGTCGCCGATATTACCAATGTGCTGGTGAAGCATAAGTTGGGCAAAGGCGCACTGGAGCTGGAGATTACCGAGAGTGTGGCGATGCAATATCCTGGGCAGAATGCGCGCCTATTAGCGGAATTGCGCCAACATGGTATCGAGCTCGCTATCGATGATTTTGGTACAGGATATTCCTCTTTATCCTATTTGAAACTCTTGCCCTTAGACAGGTTAAAGCTCGACCGATCCTTTGTGAAGGATATTGAGACCGACTCAAACGATGCAGCCATTAGCGCTGCAACTATTTCTATGTCCCATGAATTGGGGTTAACTGTGGTCGCTGAAGGGGTTGAAAACGAGGCGCAATTGGTATTATTGTCGAGCATGGGGTGCGACTTAGTGCAAGGGTTTTACTTTAGTAAACCCTTAGCGGCAGAAGAGTGTTTCCGCTTTATCCAGCGTAATTTATAACGGCAGAGTGTTGTTGTTTTTCTAATGCTGGCGCAGAGTTGGACTATACTTGAGTTCGCATTATGCATGCGTTAATCAAAATACTAAGGATGGTTTTATGCAAGTCATCTTCACTAAAGGTACTCAGCGTTATGGCCAGTTGCGCTGTGTGCGCATGGACGGTAGTGCGACCCAAACCCAAATGCCAGAACAAGGTATAGCACCTCACGATATGATCCACTATGTGGTTGAAAAACGCCTGCATATTCAAGGCGCTTTCTTCTCGCAGATCAGAGCTGGCGCCGATATCAGCTTTACCTTAGAGCATAATGAAACCTCCCGCGCCATCGCTGATAAAACGGAGGTGTGGCAAACCGAATCCATAGTTGAGACCCTGCAGTCGCTACTGTGGTCGGGTGAAACGCCAACCTATGACGGCTTTATTTATCTGTTAGAGCAAGCCTGCAGCAGTCGAGACTTAGCCGTTCCTACTGTTAACCAAACAGATTTTGATCATATTCTCAATGAGATTATGGATTTGAGTGTTGAGTGGCAGGGAATGGGAGAAGGTCAGTCCTTGACCTTGAAGTTCTAAGCGATTTAAAAATAAGTGACTTAAAAAACAAAGAGCGCAGATAACTGCGCTCTTTGTTTTACTGCGGCCATAGCGGGATCATTCCCTATGACGGCGTTCTTGGCTTTGAGTTGATCGACCTTGGTTATGTTCTACCGAGCGAGCGGTTTGCGCATTTTGGCGTGGCTCACTTTGTCTCACTCTCACTTCTTCGTGTTGTCTAGGCGCCGCTTGTCTTGGTTGTTCAATCCGTTGTGGCTCTGTACGTCTTGTTTCAGGTCGTGGCGTTTCAACTCTTGGGGTCATAGTTCTTGGTTTTTCTTGCCTTTGTGACTGTGCCCTTTGTTGATCGATATTACGCGGCTGTGACTCCCGAGTTTGGTATTGCCTTTGCTGAGGCTCCTTTGATGACATTGGTTTTGACTGCACGGGTCTTGATTGCATGTCATTACGCTCCTTGTGGGTTGGTGTTTGTACCATAGTCGCTGCGCGACGCTCCTTTAACTCGGCTTGTGTTTTCTGATAACTCGGCGTGCGGTTATCACGTTCACGGCTGACGTTGTGATAGTCTTTATTATCACGACTTTTATTGCCCTGATTACTCATATTACCCAGATTACTATGGGTATCTTGGCGTTCTTTAGACTTCGAATATTGGCTATTGAAGTGCTGTTTACTGCCGCTTGAGTGTGAATCTCTGCCGCGATATTTATCATCATGGTAATAGCGTTGTTTCACCACTGGATTGTGATAACTCACACCGCGTCTATGTTCGGGTTTATGTTTCCAAGGTTGTGCGCCATGGCTAACACTGTATCTTTCCCGTGGGCGATATCGGTGTGAATGGCGATAGTCGATCACCACCACTTTATGGTTGTGCCAGTGGAACGAACTGAAGAAGTAGTTAAAGGAAATATGGATGCCCGGTGACCAGTAGAAATGGTTATGACTCGGACGATAGGGATAGCCAGCATAGCCGCCAAATTCCCAATATACAGGAGGATAAGCCACACCCCAACGCCATGTGCCGTAAACCACGCGTGGATCGTAATAGGGGACGTAGACGATTTCTCGCTTAGCGGGTTCTATGATGATCTGATTGTTGGCGCGTGTAATTGCCATGTTATCCATGTCTGCTAAGCTATTCGCTTTATCAGCCTGTTGTCTTAGGGACTGAATGCTGTTCATCACTTGGCCTTCATCTTCTAAGAAGGCTTCACCGAGTCTTTGAGTCCATTCGAGATCTTCACTCATTTTTTGCAGCAGCGTCGGGAAGGCCAGCAAGGCTTTGACGCTCGGGTCCCAGTCCTGATCTTCGGCTTGCGACATAATTTGGTCGATCGATGATTTGGGGCGCTGGGTTAACCAACGCTGTGCCTGCACTATTTCGAGTGGATAAGTTGAGGCAATAAGTATGTGGGTCAATAAGCTATCGGGATACAGGGCAATAGGCGCCAGCATTTGTTCGAGTTCGGCTTGGCTTGCCGCTGTGCTCGATCCTTGGCTCGCAGATATGCCTGCAGCCTGTGCTGTGGTAGTGAAAGGCAAGGCCACTAATGCCGCCGTTAACACTAGCCAATTCCATCGATGTAGTCTGTTCATGGTTTGCTCCAATAATCCTGTTCGAGGATGTTATGGGCATATTAGGCGTGTGAATATGAACATAAGCTGAAAGTGTTTTGCGGTTAAATATTTATAGCCAAGTTTTAAGAGAAGTAATAAATCTATCACATTGAAAATAAAGACTTAAACTGAGTGTGCAAAGCTGATGCTAAATTTGGCACCACCTAAGGTTTCTGAGCGAGAGATAGAAATTCTGCCGTTATAGCTGTCGACTAAATCGCGCACGATAGCAAGCCCAATACCATTACCTTGAAGGTAGGAGTCTGCGCGAATACCACGTTCAAAGATTTGATTTTGCAGGGCTTCACTGATCCCTGGGCCATCATCTTCGATACAGATTAGCAGTTGATAGGCATCGCCTGTGACCGTTAATGTCACCGTAGACTTCGCGGCTTTACAGGCGTTGTCGAGTAAATTGCCTAGAATTTCAGTCAGATCTGCTTCATCCCCCTTGAATACTGCGTGTTCTACCATCTCGCCGCTGAGATTGATTTGTGGCTCTCGATAAATTTTAGCTAATGTGCGTAATAACTTAGCGGCGACTTCATCGACACGAATACCTAAATGCCACGAGGCCGCCGCTGCGGTTTGGGCGCGTTTTAGCTGGTGGCCAATGATCCTGCTGATCACTGATACTTGCTCACTGGAGGATTCGCTTAAGTCGGCCTGACTCTTGATCACCGCCAGTGGTGTTTTGAGGCTATGGGCTAGGTCGGCCAAGGCATTACGATAGCGTTTTCGTTGGGTTTGTTCGGTATTGAGCAAAATATTAAGCTGCCGAGCAACCGCTTGTAATTCAGTGGGGTACTGGCTACTTAGCTGCATCGACTTACCTTGCTCGACGGAATGTAGCTCTTGGGTAAAGCGTGCTAAAGGCCGCAACGTCCACAGTAACCAACTCAATTGAAACACTAACATGACTAACATTAAGATCAGCAGCCAAGTCCAAAGCTGTTGATTAAACTGATCAATTTGCTGCTGAAATTCTCGCTCATCTTTAATGATGTGGATTGTCACTGGCACGTTTTGATTTTGGCTGGCAAAACTGACACTAAAGCTATAAATCAAATGGAGTTGATCGGCGAGCTCAATTTGCTCAAATGCGCTTTGACCCGTGGCTGGGATGGTAAAATGTGGCGGTGGCGTAATCCCCATAAAAGATTGCGAATGCCACACGATCGTTTTTTTGCCGCTGGCATCTTCAGTGGTCGCAATGGCATACAGCCCTGATTGAATGAGGTTAAAACGATTTTCGAGTACTAATTCTGGGATAGAGATTTGTTTATTCTCGACTTCAGTCACCGCGAGTATCGAATAGACATAGGCACTGAGTTCATTCTTGGTTGCGCTTTTAACTTGTTCAGTAAAGGCATCGTTTAAGGCAACGCCGATCAAGGGTAATAACACTAAGATAAATAATAGCGCGCTGGCAACTAAGCGTGCTTTTAGGGAGTTCAACACTTGCCACGCCATGGCGCGTTTACTCATCGGCTGCTTGCCCGGACGTTAACGCTTTTAGGCGATAACCTTGGCCGCGCAGAGTTTCAATTAAGTTGTATTGATTATCTGGGTCGAGTTTTTTGCGTAACCGGCGGATAAAGACTTCGATAACGTTAGAATCTAAATCAAAATCCTGATCGTAAATATGCTCTGTGAGTACAGTTTTTGATTTGACTTCGCCTTGATGCAACATAAAAAATTCGAATAACTTGTATTCAGAACCACTGAGATTAACCAGTTCTTCGCCTTTATGTACTTCTAGACTGCTGGTGTTAAGGCTAAAGGGGCCGTTGTAGATCAGGGGGCTGGCCTTACCGGCGGAGCGACGGATCAGGGCTTTTAGTCGTGCGATGAGTTCTTGGGGATGGAAAGGTTTCGTCAGATAGTCGTCGGCACCGGCATCGAGTCCTTCAACCTTATCTTGCCAACTGTCCCTTGCGGTTAAAATCAGGATAGGAAAGTCGCGTTTTTGTTCACGCACGCTACGGATCAAGGCGATACCATCGAGTTTAGGTAAACCTACATCGATAATTGCTGCATCATAGTTGTATTCGAGCGCTTGAAATAAGCCTTCTTCACCATCACTCGCCACATCGATACTGTAATGGGCATCGAGGAGATGTTGCTTTAAGTTAGTCTGTAGTTCTATATCATCTTCAACTAGTAACAATCGCATCGTTAGTTCCTCGAGACTCGGCCCGTTGCGGCATCTACTGAAACAGAAAATACTTGGCCATCATTATTGAGGATTTTAATACGATATCCCGATCCGCTGGATTGTACGCTCAATACTTTGCCTTGAAATTGTCGTTGCGCCATTGCCACCGCTTGATCAGGGCTATTGACCGCTAGACGGCGCTGCTCATTCTTCGCACCTTGGTTACGAGGCTGATTGCGATCATCATGTCTATCATTACTTGCTATGCAACCAAAGGAGGCTGATAAGCAAGTGATTAGGGCCAAGGTCAAACCAAGTTTCATATCGGGTACCCGCAATGTTCAGCGATCTTAAGTTAATGAGTGAGATGGATAACTTATCGAGTCGACTAAGAATACCTCATCACCTTAACAAACACATAGAGATCAGCCAATTGGTTGGCACAATTCCTTCAAAATTAACTCTGGCAGTTATTTTGTTATTCGTGACAGAACTGAAGTTCTGTTGGCGAGTCTATCTCTATGCTCGCGCTTGTATCGTTTAAGTTTTGTGAGTGTTACCCATTCCAGATGAACTCGGGCTGAACGTATCTTCTGGCTGAGAACAGTGGGCGTTGATGTTCAGCTTATGTTCACCTTCATTGCACTTTAATAGCTCCAATTTGAACGGGTTATCCATAGGATATTCAAGATGAACATACTCAATAAGCAAGATATGGCAGCCAAAGTTAATATTAAGCTGTTTATGGCAACGGCTATTGCTGCGCTGTTTTTAGCGTCATCTGTCGCTAGCGCTCAGCCCCGCGAACTGGAGTCATCGCAAAGCTTAACGCCATTTACTGCAGCCAGCGTTGGTATTGCCAAAAAAGCAGAAAATAGCGAGCAAGCTGCTGAGCAGGAACAACAAGCTTTAGCTTTGTTACAACAAGCCGCGCCCGCAAAAAATGTCACTGAAGTCGCCGCTGCGGCCGTGAAATCCTTGGCGCCAGCAGCCTTATCATCCAAAGCGCCGACGACAAACCGAGTGCAACTTATGGGCGCCTCGCCTATGACGCGTGAGCAAGTAACTGCGAAACATGCGAGCCAAGGGATTCCGAGTTCGAGCGCGACCAGTGAAGATCCCTACCGCGCACCTGTGTATCACAGCTTTTCGATTTTTGATGCCAGCAGTCGTTTGTTTGAAGACTTTGACTACGATGGTTTTTATCAAACGTTTAGCGTGACCTTCGACGTTGATGTCAATGGTGCATATCTTAATGAAAGAGCTGATTTATTTGCCGAGCTTTATCTCAGTCGTGATGGTGGCCCTTGGGTGCATTACTACACCACAGACGTATTTACCATTTACGGCGATTCGACACAGGACGATTACGAAGTGTTGACCACGCTCTACACGGGTTATGCGACGGATCACTATGATGTGTTGATTGATGTGTATGAAGTGGGTTACAGCGATATTGTTGCGACCATTAGCGCCGATGAGACCGATAGTTTGTATGCGCTGCCATTGGAGAGTAGCGATCGAGACAGAGAGCCCGACATTATCGTTGTTGAGGAAAGTGGCGGCGCCTTCTCAGTATTAGGTTTGTTATGTCTTAGTTTGTGTGCGGGGCTGCGGTTGAATCGAACTCGAGCCTAATCGCCCTTATTTCTCTCGGTGTTTATCTGCGGTAAATAGGGCTAGTATGGATGAGTTATTTTAACTAAATGGAGAAAGACATGATTGCTCAAGGTCAAACATTACCTGCTGCCACATTAGGTCAACTGACTAAAGATGGCATGGTGAATCACCAAGTTACCGAATTGTTCGCGGGTAAAAAAGTCGTATTGTTTGCAGTGCCAGGTGCTTTTACTCCAACGTGTTCTGAAGCGCATTTACCTGGCTATGTGGTATTAGCCGATCAATTTAAAGCGAAAGGCGTGGATTTGATTGCCTGTGTTGCTGTGAACGATGCCTTTGTGATGAAAGCGTGGGGCGAAGCACAAAATGCCTCTGAATTAATGATGTTAGCCGATGGCGATGCCAGCTTTACTAAAGCCTTAGGTTTAGAGATGGATACTGCCGGTTTTGGTGGCGTGCGTTCACAACGTTATGCCATGATCATCGATAATGGTGTAGTGACTCTACTGAATGTAGAAGAGCCAAAGGCTTTTGAAGCCAGTAAAGCTGAAGTTGTTTTGGCTGCTATCTAAGCGTATTTAAGACATGAAGTTTGGATGTGACCAAAGCCAGCCATTCATTGGCTGGCTTTAACAAAATCAATTTATTGTATGATTTGAATGTTGTCTGCATCTATGGTCACTTCAGACCAATCTTTATCCACTTCACCACGAATAATGACCTGAGTCTCAGGTGTTACTGTGTTGCCGCGCCATAAATCATCATCAATTTCGACCTTAATATCACCCGTAGCGTCACGGAAAATATAATCATCATGTCCAATGGAAGAAATGATATGGCCCGTTAACTCAATTTGGGCGTCATCACTGGCATTGAGCGCGCTCACCACATCATGAATCACTTGTCTTGCGCTCGGCCCTTGGAAGCCACCCTGTATTTGAGGTTCACCCGTTGTAGGTTGAAAGCCTGCTTGGCTGGCCATAGTCGTGAATGAAAGTGCCATTGCGAAAACGGTAAGAGTCATTTTATTCATCTGTTTGTCCTTTCTATGGTTTTATGTAACTCAGCCTCAATGGCTATTACAGTGTTGCGAGCATAGTGCCAAGACAAGCGTGAAGCGGTTGTGAAGATTGGGTTTGCAACTCAGAATTTGCTAAAACGAGGTTATTTATTCAAGCTAACTTCAGTTAATGGGTATTATCTATAAACTGAACATAAGCCTGATAGCTAGCACCATCGTTTTGGGTTGAAAATGCCCAGCCCATTCGCTCGCAAATACTTTCAATAATAATTAATCCGCAGCCATAGCCTGAAGTATCAGTACTTTGAGTGCTTAGTGGATTCAGTATCCATAATTGGTTGCTTTGCATCGTAATTTCAATGTTTCCGGCACTGTAATTGAAAGCATTTTTAATTAAATTACCTATCACTATGTCAATAAAGCTCAGTGGCGCCTTGATGCTCAAGCAATCTTTAAGCGTTAAGCTGTAGGTGATTTCTTGCTTGGCAAAGTGCTGCGCCATTTCAGCTAAAATGTGTTCAAGGCGTGGTGCTAAATCAATTTGGCTGTAGTGCTGGGATTCAATGTCTTCTTTTCCGAGAAGTAAAAAGGCCTCGGTGAGCGTTTTCATTTGATGCCCTGCGTAATCAATACGTGTAATGGCTTTTTTGACCATTAACTGTTGAGCCTCGGTTGTCGCATTGGGGATTTTTTTGAGCAATTCGACCGAACCTTGGATCACCATAATGGGCGTGCGTAGTTCATGGGAGGCAAAACGGCTAAATTCTTGTTCCCGAGTGAAGTAGGCGGCAATTTTAGCTTTGTTGCTTAATAGGGTTTGCTCAATCTGGCGGGTTTCACGGTATGAAGTACTCGGTGTTGATGTCGGTCTTTTTGGTGATAGTTGATTGATTTTATTTTCAATCTCAGCAAGTGGACTGGATAGCAGACGTACAAAATACAATCCATATGCCATGATAAACAGGAGCAAACCGATCCCCATAATAGAGATCAAAATGTGCATTCTATCTTCATAGCTATCAAGGAAATCGTCCGCGTCATCCTTATAAACCACATACAACAGCCCTTGCCCAGAAGGATGAGCGGATATCAAAAAGTGTTTATCTTCGTCACCCAGTTGATGTTCGTAAAATCCGGTATTTTGATAAGGTTGCAGCCAAGCTGGTACAAACTCTTTGCTCCAATATGTTTTCAATTCATTGATATCGGGGAGCTGTGCTTTATCACCAAACCTTTGATAATTCTTTAGATATTCGCGAGTCTCTGTGGCCAGCGTTTGCTCGAGGCTAATCTTCTCAATTTGTTCTTCGGCGATATAAATGAGGCTCCAAAAAATGGCAAACATCAAGCTAGTTAATACTAAAAAAGTGAGGCGGATTTTTTTATATAAACTCGGAAAATGCTCAGGGGATAAGTCGGTAACCTTGGCCATGGATAGTCTCTAATTTTGAGTCTGAAAAACCTTTATCGAGTGCACTGCGTAAGCTGTATATGTGGCTGCGAAGTGAATCACTCGAAGGTGCATCATCTCCCCATACTGTATCTACCAATTGCTCTTTACTCACGATAGCGGGCGCATGTTTTAGTAACAGTGAAAGAATGGTGCGCTGAATTTTACTGAGCTTAATTTCTTTACCAGCACGGGTAACTTGATGGGTTTGCAAATTTAAACTGATATCACTGAAGCGCAAAATACCCACATCTAAACGTGGGCCACGATTATGCAGTGAATGTAGTCGTAAGCATAATTCTTCCATCGCGAAAGGTTTATTTAAAAAATCATCCCCACCTGATGTAAAAGAATCAATTTTATCCTGCAGACTATCTTTGGCGGTTAAAAATATAATCGGTGTATTACAATAAATTTCTTCACGCAGTTTTTTGACCGTATTAATACCGTCTAATTTAGGCATCATAATATCCATTATGATGACATCGTAATGGTTTTGTTGAATTAAATTGATTGCACTTTCCCCGTGATATGCACAGTCGGCAATAATACCCTCTAGGGTTAAATAATCCATGATTGTCTCAATAACATCATGATTATCATCAACAATTAATACTTTCATCGGTTAATTCATTTCTTCACATTTGCTTGACGATCTTCATACTAAGATGCCCAGCACTGATTTAACAAGACATAATAGGGAAGAAAATGAATAAACTCTTAGTCTGTATTACGGCCATTTTGCTGGCAGGTTGCGGTGGTAATGATTCATCAACAGATACCTCTAAACCCGATCCTATCGTTCCACAACCTACGTTACCCGCAAAAATTAACGGCACAGTAACAAATATTGCTTCTGACAATAATTCGATTACGGTCAACGGATATAATGTCAATATTGCTAATGCTAAGATTCACTATGGTCAACAGCCGTTAGAGGTAAATGCCATTCAAATGGGGATGAGGGTCAAAATTGATAATGAAGGCCAACAGGCTAAAAATGTCATATTAGATCCAAGCCTAGTGGGTGAAATCAGTTCCGTTAATCAAAATACTATTGCCGTTAATGGGATTAATTTAGTCGTTAAACCAGCGGACGCGACTCAGTATAAAGTAGGCGATTGGGTGGCGGTAAATGGTTATCCAACGGTAATGGGAGAATGGCAGGTTAATTCTATAAACCTTATCCCCAATTTTGCGTTTGCTGAAATCGAGGGACGTGTCTCTGGATTAAACAAGGCTGCGCAACAATTCAATATCGGTTCGGCAGTGATTAATTATGCCACCGCACGTTTAGAAGGCAGCTTACAGGAAGGCGCATGGGTTGAAGTGGAAGGCCAGCAAAGTGGTGCTTCATTTTTGGCCTCTGAAGTCGAGGTGGAAGATACGGCGTCTTTTAATGATATGGAGCTAGAAGGGACTATTACTTGGGTCAACCAAGATAAAACGCAGTTTGAGCTTAATGCCCGTACTCGACTCTATGTCACTACAAATACTCAATTTGAAGATGGCAAGCAAGCTAACTTGGTTGAAGGCAAGCTAGTCGATGTAGATATTCAATCTATGCCGCAGGGTTTATGGGCCAGAGAAGTTGAATTTGAAACATCACATGATAATGGTGGAATACCTCCAACCTTAGGTAAAAAGTTCGAGCTAGAAGGTCTGGCGACACTGACTACCAATAATCAGCTACAAATTAATGGATTTACATTTGATATTGATGCCAGAACTCAATTCGATGACGGTTTAACTTTAGCGACACTTGACCAAAAATGGATTCAAATAGAAGGAGTTGAACTCGCAGACAACCAGTGGTTAGTGAAAGAAGTTGACCTTGAAGTGCGAAGCAATGAGCTTGATTTGTCGGGTTTAGTGATGCAAAAGACCTTGTGGGGCTATCAAGCGACTGATGCTTCATTAACGCCATTTGAAGGCAAATGGGTTGATGTCGAATGTCAGTTCGATGGCTCTAATATCCACAATTGTCGAATCGACGATTAAACACAAATAGAGAAATTAAGTGAATAAACGTGCGGTTTTAGGCCGCACGGTTTATTTGGCTTTGCCCAATCCCCAAGCTGGTTTCAATATCTTCTACACTCTGCTGTACTTCTTGGGCGATGACCTCACTCTGCAGTGAACTGGTTTGCGCTTGTTCTTTTAAACTATCCATAGTGCGAACAAATTCATCGAGATAATCGACTTGCTCTTTGGCATTGAGCGAGCCTTGTTTGGCGGTATTAGCCATTTCACTTGCTTGGTTTTGCACCGTTTGCGCCACTTGCCACAGACTCTGAGCACGCAGTTTCTGGCTGCTGGTGGCCTGTGCTATGCCATCGACACTCTCACTGAGGGCATGATTTGATTGGGTCAGTTGTTGCAGAATTTTCACGATCTCATTCAAAGACACTTGGGTGCGTTGGCTTAAATTACGTACTTCATCGGCCACCACGGCAAAGCCGCGACCTTGCTCGCCAGCCCGCGCAGCTTCGATGGCAGCATTAAGGGCGAGTAAGTTAGTTTGTTCGGCAATATTGCCAATCACATCAATGATTTTCGATACATCCGTCACTGAGTTATTTAGGCTTTCAAGGGACGAATGGCACAGACCGACCGCGGTTTGTGTTTGCTCGGTTGCGCTCAATACTGCCTCTGCTTGTGCTTGACTCGACTGCATTTGGCGCATGGTTTCGGCTGCGCTGTCTTCCACAAGTGCCGAAGTGTGGCTCACCTCATTGGCGAGGCTGCGGATATGCTCGGTCTGTGTTTGCGTATCGGCCACAATCGTTTGGGTGTGCTCTGTGTGTTGTGATAGCTGAGTAATGCGCGCCACCAGTTGGCTTAATGATTGAGAAACCTTAGTGATTTGCTGGCGCTGTGCCTCGTCTTCCTGTTCAAACCTGTGCAGTAACTGGTTGAAATGACCTGCGATTTGGCCCGTCTCGCAGCGACGATTAATATCTAAACGCTCGCGGCTGTTCGATTCGCTTAATTTCATAAAAGCTTGGTTGAGACGTTTTAGCGGTTTGACGACGCGATTTTGCTGCAGGATTAAATAACCAATCGCAAACAAGGCCATGATGGAAACCATAGTGTAGAGGATTAGCTGTAACTCATATTTCAGCTGCTGGTTCTTTGCTGCCTGAGCCTCACCTAAGCCAATAAGCTGTTGTTCCACATTGCTAATTGCTTGAATGAGTTGATCTTGCATCTCTTGGTTGGTTTGCTGTAATTGGTGGGTATTGGCGACTTCTTTGTTATATCGATTGGCGAGACTCAGCAGTTCACTGCGGTCACTCTCGCCTATTTCAATTTGTTCCGGTTCGCTGGCACCGAGTGCAAATTCATCGGCTTCTTGCTGTTCATATACGCCGATTAACGGCAGTGCGCTGAGGGAGTCGTGCCACGTATTTAGCTCTTTGCTGGTGCTGTCTAAAATACCCTTGAGCTGCTGATTTTTACCGATCAGATAGCCATCGGTCAGCTGGGAAAGTTGGTAGACGATAGAAGGTAAATCGCGGCTCAATTGCAGATATTGTTCGGCGACCACTGCATTTGTGGCTAAGCCTTTATCGGCATAACTGCCCAGACGACGGTTATAGTCGAGCATTTCAGATTCGGCGTGGGCGAGCAGTTGCCTAGGGTTGCCAGCGAGTTTACCCGCGGCGCGGTACTTGGTATCTAAATCTTGAATGAAGCTACTTAGGCTGGCTTGCAAGTCATTGTCGGTAGCGCCCATGGCTGCGAGGTTAAGCTGCGTGAGCTGGTTTTTAATGGCGCTGAGTTTGGTTTTCGCTTGTTCAAGTTGGCTAGCGTTGCCACTGGCTAAATAGCCATCGAGATCGCGGCGTACACCGACGAGAAAATCCTGCTGAATAGCTTGTAATGTAAGTGTTTGCTGCTCAATTTGTTGCCGCTGATCACTGCTCCACAGCACTACGGCTGCTAGCAATCCCGCGAGCAATAACAACAGGGCAGAAGCAGAAAGCGACAGCGTTGAAATTTTCATTTTGCAATCTTCATAATGGTCAGAGCCAGTAACTGTGCTGAGTTTATGAATTTAAGGTGACATTAATATGACAAGTGCTCACTTGGATGTCAGCGTTGTCATTTGATTTGTAAATATGTGATCTCGCGTTATTCCAGCGGCAGCCACACTTGGGCTTTTAAACCGCCTTCGGCGCGGTTGGAGAGGGTAATTTGCCCTTGGTGTCTGTCGATAATCCGTTTGATAATGGCGAGGCCTAGGCCCGAACCAACACTACCACGGGCGATATCACCTTGGGTAAAAGGTTGAAATAGTTTGGTAATTTGCGACTCATCGATCCCTGGTCCATTATCTTCAACACTAAAACCGATACGCTTGCCATCGAACTGTGAGCTAATGCGGATCCAGCCAGAACCATAGCGAAAGGCATTTTCGACTAAATTACTCAGTACCCGTTTAATGGCAATCGCTTGAAATTGTGCTTCTGGGCAGTCAGTTAACACCACTTCAATTTCGCCGGCGCGATTGGCCTCTGCTTGAGCGACATCTTGAATAAGTTTATTGATTTGGCCTAGCTCACGGCTAGTTTCCTGATCTTGGCGAATATACGCAATAAATTGGCTGATGATGGCGTCCATATCTTCGATATCATTGACTATGCCATCTTTAAGATATTGATCTTCCTCAACCATCATCTCAGAGGCGAGGCGAATACGGGTGAGCGGTGTGCGCAAGTCGTGGGAGATCCCCGCCATCAATAGCGCTCTATCCTGCTCCAGTTGCTTCATGCTGTGTGCCATCTGGTTGAAAGCATTGGTAACTTCGACAATTTCACTCGAACCTTTTAGCGGCAAGGGATCGGGAAATTCACCGCGGGAGACTGAAATCGCAGCTTTTTGTAGTCGCCTAAGTGGGCGGTTTTGCTGGCGAGCAAACCACCATCCCCCAGCGACACTGAGTGCGCCAATCACCATTAAATAAAGGGTGAGTGGCGAAAGATCTGAAACATTTTGGCCGATAAGTGGCACTTTTATCCAAATTGAGGGCGCCTGTGGCGGACGGATCCAAATCTGTAATACGCTGCCATGGGTGACGCGGACTTCGGCATCGCCACCAAGATATTCCGACATCTGCGATGACCAGAAACCATAGTAAGTGGCTTGCTCAATCCCCGCTTCATGGGCTTGCTGTTGATTGTAGATTTTCATGCCATCGTCGTGGACTTTGGCATTAAGGGCATCGACTATGGTTAAGTGTTCGCGGCCAATATCTATGCCATCGACAAACAGCAATTTGACTTGGCGAGCGATTAACTGATTGATTTGTTGGTAACTTGGCTTAAGTACATAGACGGCGACCGTGACGTAAGATACCAGCTGATTGATCAGTAATAGGCAACCAATCAGCATCACGGTTTGACTAAATGCGCTGCGAGGAACAAACCGCCACCAAAACTTAGGTTTCATCGTGGGCTCAATAACCGCAGTAGATTAAGATGGCAACGCGGCTCATCGACGCGCGGCGCCATCGGGCACAAACACATAACCTAATCCCCACACCGTTTGAATGTAGCGAGGATTCGCGGGATCTTTCTCGATTAAGCGGCGCAGACGTGACACTTGCACGTCGATGGAGCGTTCTAGCGCCGAATAATCGCGGCCACGGGCGAGGTTCATCAACTTATCCCGAGACAAGGGTTCGCGTGGATGGGTGACGAGCACTTTAAGTACGGCAAACTCACCGCTAGTGAGCGCAATCGATTCGTCGCCGTGGTACATCTCACGGGTCGCTAAATCCAGCGAGAACTCACCGAAGCTAATCTGTGCTTCCTGCTGAGCGGGCGCACCGGGCACATCTTGGGTTTGGCGACGCATCACGGCTTTGATCCGCGCAAGTAATTCCCGTGGATTGAAAGGTTTTGGCAGATAATCGTCAGCGCCCAACTCTAAACCAATAATGCGGTCGACTTCATCGCCCTTGGCCGTCAGCATCACGATCGGAATGGGGTTACCTTGCTGGCGCAGCCTACGACAGATAGACAGGCCATCTTCACCGGGCAACATCAAGTCGAGCACGAGTAAATGGAAGTTTTCACGTTCTAATAGGCGGTCCATCTGCTCGGCATTGGCCGCGCTGCGCACCTGATAACCTTGCTCCATCAGGTAACGCTCGAGTAACGCTCGCAGGCGCATATCATCATCGACGACGAGGATTTTCGAGGTTTCTTGTCCCATGGGATGTCCTTTAATTGCTCAGATTGGTGCTTATTCTACTGACGAGAAACAGTTAAGATTAACCAACTGGCTGAAATTGAAAACGAATCTGCCTAATATAGCCGCATTCAACCAAGGCGACTAGCTCACCTTAGTAACTTGAATGCGATAAATGCTGACATTGATTGCCCAATGTTAATACTAAGCAAATGAAATTGCATGGGAATACTCGCGTTTATTCACGCTATAGCTGAAATTGTAACTAAATTGGCATCAGCAAAAGAGGTGATTTAAAAGCCATTATGCACAGAGATGATTTAGTGAGTTAACTTTAGCGTCCAGTCTGAGTATCATCAGTCCAATATATTATCCCGCATCAATTGTGGTCGTTTAATCCAACGATTGAGTAAAGAGTATGAAAGCGCATTTGATCACCCGTCAGGGTTGGCAAACTTTAGATAAAGAATTGAAGTATTTGTGGAAAGAATATCGGCCGCAAATCACCCTTAAAGTCCAAGAAGCGGCGGCGCAGGGCGACCGTAGTGAAAACGCGGATTACACCTACAACAAGCGTTTGTTAAGACAAATTGATGGCCGAGTCAGATACTTAGTTAAGCGGCTTGAAGAATTAAAAATCGTCGATTATTCGCCGCAGCAGGAAGGCAAAATATTCTTTGGCGCTTGGTTTGAGCTTGAAAATGAAGCCGGTGATCGAGTGCGTTATCGGATCGTCGGTAAAGATGAGCTCGATACAAAATTAGGCTATATCACCATCGACTCGCCCATGGCGCGTGCCTTAATCGGCAAGCAAGTGGATGATGAGGTGCTAGTGCAAACGCCATCGGGTCCAAAAGAGTGGTATATCAATCAGATCCGTTATACCCCTTTTGAAACTACTTTCGCCAGCGAGGCGAATTAACCACAGAGTTGCCGCTGTTAAAATAGCGGCGGTAGTCACGGGATTGCGGGAAAGATCAAACTCTCTGATTTGACCTAGGCTTTAGCATGAAACATACGGGGCGCCTGTGGTATCTTTGGCGCAATAACGACTTACTTTACAGTTAGGCACGACACTTTATTTATGCAAACTAATGCACATAACATCGCTCTGATTATCGCTCAAGAACTGAATGTTCGTGAGCAACAAGTTGCCGCAACCATCACTCTGCTCGACGATGGTGCGACAGTTCCCTTCGTTGCCCGCTACCGTAAAGAAGCCACGGGCGGTTTAGACGATACACAACTGCGTACCTTGTACACGCGTTTAGGTTACCTGCGTGAGCTGAACGACAGACGCCAAGTGATCCTGTCTAGCATCCAAGCTCAGGGTAAGTTAACGCCAGAATTACAATGGGCGATTGACGAGGCAGACAGTAAGACACGTCTCGAAGATTTATACCTGCCCTTCAAACCTAAGCGTCGTACTAAGGGCCAAATCGCTATCGAAGCTGGGCTTGAGCCATTAGCCGATGTATTACTGGCTGATCGTAGCGTAGATGTCGAGACTACAGCGGCAGGCTATATCAATAGCGAAGCGGGTTTTGCTGATGTTAAAGCTGTGCTCGAGGGCGCGCGTTATATCCTGATGGAGCGCTATGCCGAAGACGCTGAATTACTGCGTAAAGTGCGTGAGCATTTAAGCCAAAACAGTGTGTTAGAAAGCCGTTTAATTGCAGGCAAAGAGAAAGACGGCGCGAAGTTCCGCGATTATTTTGAGCATACAGAGCAGTTAGCTAAGATCCCATCACACCGTGCGCTGGCTATGCTGCGTGGGCGTAATGAAGGTTTCTTAACCTTATCTATGAATGCCGACCCAGCCGCTGAAGCGGGCCAAGGTAGTTACTGCGAAGTGATTATCTGTGATCATTTAGGGCTGAAATTAGGCGATAGCAGCGTTGATCAATGGTTGAAAACTGTGGTGACGGCGACATGGCGTATTAAGATTGCCCTGCAGATGGAAACCGAGTTTATTTCGCAAATGCGCGAACGCGCTGAAGCCGAAGCGATTAAAGTTTTCGCCCGTAATCTAGGTGATTTATTGATGGCCGCTCCTGCGGGCGCGAAAGCCACCATGGGACTCGATCCTGGTTTACGTACCGGTGTTAAAGTAGCAGTGGTCGATAACACAGGTAAGTTGTTGTGCCATGCGACTATTTTCCCACATGCACCGCAAAATCTGTGGGAAAAGTCGATCCGTACTTTGGCTAACTTAGTCAAAATGCATAAGGTTGAGCTGATTGCGATTGGTAACGGCACTGCATCAAGGGAAACTGACAAGCTGGCCGCTGAGCTGATTGCCGAAGTGAAAGATACCCATCCACATTTGACCAAAGTGATGGTCAGTGAGGCGGGCGCGTCTGTGTATTCTGCATCGGAATTGGCGGCGTTGGAGTTTCCTGATCTTGATGTGTCGATTCGTGGCGCTGTGTCTATCGCCCGCCGCTTGCAAGATCCATTAGCCGAATTGGTGAAGATTGAGCCTAAGTCTATCGGTGTCGGTCAATACCAACACGACGTGAGTCAAAGCCAATTATCGGGTTCGCTGGAAGCCGTGGTGGAAGACTGTGTAAACGGCGTGGGTGTGGATCTCAACATGGCCTCAGTGCCGTTATTGTCACAAGTGGCAGGTTTAAATAAGACGTTAGCGAAAAACGTGGTCGATTATCGCGATGCCAATGGTCAGTTTAAGAATCGTAAAGAGCTGCTGAAAGTACCGCGTTTAGGGCCTAAAGCCTACGAGCAAGCAGCGGGCTTTTTGCGTATTCGAGAAGGGGACAATCCACTCGATGCCTCGTCTGTGCATCCAGAGGCTTATTCGCTAGTGGAAACTATCGCTAAGACTAAGCAAGTAGAGTTGGCGAGCCTGATGGGTAACTCTGATTTGCTGCGCAGCATCAAGGCAGAAGAGTTTATTACGGCGGAATTTGGTTTGCCGACGGTGACGGATATTTTAGCCGAACTGGATAAACCAGGACGCGATCCCCGCGGTGAGTTCAAAACCGCTAAGTTTAAAGATGGTGTTGAAGAACTTAAACATCTGAAACCCGAAATGGTACTCGAAGGCGTAGTGACCAACGTGACTAATTTTGGTGCCTTCGTCGATATTGGCGTACATCAAGATGGGCTCGTGCATATTTCTTCTCTAACCGACAAGTTCATCAGCGACCCGCACACTGTGGTGAAAGCGGGAGATGTGGTGAAAGTCAAAGTAATGGAAGTTGACGTTGAGCGCCGCCGCATCGGTTTGAGCATGCGTTTGGATGAAGCTATCGACCAAAGCAAGCCGCAGCAAAGACCGCACAATCCTGCCAGAACTAATCATGGTAAAACACCGCAGTCAGCGAAACCGGCTGCGCGTCCTGCGCAAAAGCAAGCACCTAAAGCGCCAGCAAACGCGGCCATGGGCAATGCCTTTGCCGATGCCTTCGCTAAGCTGAAAAAGTAGACGTTGTAATGTAAATACTCGGACATACGTCATGTCCGAGTCGACTTTTTAACCTGTTACTCACAAAATTGTTGCATAAATGTCGTCTTAGGGAATATAAAGTCGGCATTTAATGCAACGTTAAGCAAAATCGGTTGTCATAGCACAGCTTATTCACCGATTTTTTCAAATTGACACTCCAAAGCAGAGTGGCTCTTTTTATACGTTTTGGGGTAACACATGCAATCTGGTTTATCACCTCGCGGGCGAAACAATGCCCATGGGCCTTTTCGCGCTATCTTTATTTTCTCGCTATTAGTGCTTTTCATTGTCACCGCGAGCCGTATCGCTTTAGGGTTGTGGCAAGCCGATCGCGTGGCCGCTGTTGATGGTTGGTCGCATCTCTTAATCCAAGGTTTACGCGTCGATATCGCAACTCTGTGTTGGTTATGGGGTATTGCCGCCTTAGGGACTGCATTATTTTCAGGTGATCATTTTATTGGCCGTCTGTGGCAGCCGATTTTGCGGGTGTGGTTAACTGTCGGTCTGTGGATCATGCTGTTTTTAGAAGCATCGACCCCCGCCTTTATTGAAGAATACGGTTTTCGTCCGAATCGTTTGTATGTGGAATATCTGATCTACCCGAAAGAAGTGCTTTCTATGCTGTGGGCGGGTCGTAAGCTTGAGCTTATTTTCTCAATATTATTAACCATAGGTACACTCTGGGGCGGTTGGGTTCTCAGCGGTAAACTGACGAGAAACCTGCGCTTTCCGCGCTGGTATTGGCGTCCAGTATTAGCGTTAATTGTTATCGCAATTACGATATTAGGTGCCCGTTCAACCTTGGGTCATCGTCCGCTTAACCCCGCTCTGGTGGCCTTTGCTGACGATCCATTAGTGAACTCTTTAGTGATTAACTCTGCTTATTCCTTGGTGTTTGCCATTAAGCAGATGGATAGTGAAGAAGACGCTTCTAAAGTGTATGGCAAGCTAGATAACACGGAGATTATTGCAACGATTCGGCAGGAAAGTGGTCGCCCTGAAAGTGCCTTTACTTCAACGGATATCCCATCACTGAGCTTTAACCAAGCCAGTTATACTGGTAAGCCAAAGAACTTAGTGATCCTACTGCAAGAGAGCTTAGGCGCCCGTTTTGTCGGCAGTTTAGGTGGGTTACCCCTGACACCGAATATCGATGCCTTGTCTAAAGAAGGTTGGTATTTCGATAACTTGTACGCTACTGGTACACGATCTGTGCGCGGAATCGAAGCCGTGACAACAGGCTTTACGCCAACGCCAGCTCGTGCTGTGGTGAAGCTAGGTAAGAGCCAAGTTGGCTTTTTCAGTATTGCTGAATTACTTAAAAATCATGGTTATACAACGCAGTTTATTTATGGTGGTGAGAGCCATTTCGACAATATGCGTAGCTTCTTCTTGGGCAACGGCTTTAGTGACATCATAGATCAGAAAGATTACAAATCTCCGGCCTTCGTGGGCTCGTGGGGCGCGTCAGACGAAGATTTAATGCGCAAGGCCAACAGTGAGTTTGAGCGTCTGCATAGCGAAGGTAAGCCTTTCTTTAGTTTAGTTTTTAGTTCGAGCAACCATGATCCATTTGAATTCCCAGATGATCGTATCGAACTTTATGAACAACCTAAGCAAACTCGCAACAATGCGGCGAAATATGCTGATTATGCGGTTGGTGAGTTTTTCAAATTGGCGAAAAACGCGGACTATTGGAAAGATACGATTTTTATCGTGGTTGCCGACCATGACAGTCGAGTGGGTGGTGCGGATCTGGTGCCAGTATCGCGTTTCCGTATTCCGGGATTAATTCTTGGGGATAATGTTGCGCCAAAACGCGATCATCGTATCGTGAGTCAAATTGACTTGCCGCCGACTTTGTTATCCTTAATTGGAATATCTGACTCTTACCCTATGCTGGGCCGAGATTTGACCCAAGTCAGCGATGATTGGCCAGGGCGTGCTCTGATGCAATACGATAAAAACTTTGCGCTGATGGAAGGTAAAGATGTGGTCATTCTGCAACCAGAGAAAGAGGCACAGGGTTTCGAATATAATGAAAAAAACGAGCAGTTAACACCTCATCCACCCGCTGCTGCCGCGCTAGAGAAGAAAGCCTTAAGTTGGGCATTGTGGGGCAGTTTGGCCTACCAGCAAGAGCTGTATCGTTTGCCTAAATAAGCGTTAAACAGAATGGAAAATGCCGCTATTTTTAGCGGCATTTTTGTTTATCACTCATGCTAATTTTGTGCGCAAACGGATTCATACGATTGGAATAGGTTAAATCCACGTCGACATAATAGATTCTTGCTCTGGCTGAGTCTGCTGCTGATAAAACTGACCAATACGCTGCCCAAGTTGTTGATAAAATTGACTCGATTCGCCTTGAAGCGATTGCCTTGCCGTACTGCTGGTATTCGCTTTAGCGCTACTAGTGGCATAACTTGTCGCACCTTGACTGACCTTTAAGCGTATATCCTTACGTTGCAGCGCCGCTTGGCCTCTTGCTGCAATTTTTAGCGTTTTAGGTAAAACACGCTCGGCCACTACAAGGGGCGCTTTTTTCTCTTGCTGTTGTTGGTTCTGTTGCTGTGAGGATTGCTGTTGCTGCTGTTTTTCTTGAACTTGTTGCTGATTATGCTCGAGCGTTTTCGCCTGTTGTTGAGCTTGATCCGCAGTGCGTTCATTCTGTGGATTAAAGGCGCGTTCTTCGTGACCTTTAGTTGCCGCTTGTGGTGGGATGACTACAGGTTTCAGTTGGTTGTCGACCCGAGCCGAGTCCGTCGCGATATTACTGGTCGCTAGCGGGACTTGGGGGTAGTTACTGACAACTAACATGGAAAATTCCTTGGCACATTAATGGTTAAATACTAGTCATTAATCGCTCAAAGATAAAGCGTTAACGTGTCTGTAACGCTAACCAAGGCATAAATACCTGCAAAAACTCCTGTTGATGGGAAATAAAGGGCGCGTGAGAAGCTTTGGCGAGCATCACATCTTCACTTTGAGCTGTGATGGGCATTTTAGGTGGTACGCGTTTGGGCACTAGCCCGTCGAGTCGGCCCCAGATCCTTAGCCAAGGTTGTTGCAACTCTATCAGTTGCTGCCTTAAGTCGACGTCGGTCAGCATATTTAGGCCTTGAGTTAAGGCTCTGGTATTGGGTAAAGGACGTGCGAGGACAAGATCGCGTAGTTGTTTGATGTCTTCCTTGGCGGTTTCGCTACCCATGGCTTGAATCGCCAGAAATCTCTCTATAGTTTTAGGTAAATTTTGGCCGAGTTGTTCTCTAAATTGATGAAGGACTTGTGGCGGAATGCCCGGCCATGCTTCGTCTTCCCTTGCCATAAAGCAAGGGGATGATGCAATAGTAATCAAGCCTTTGATTTTTTGTGGATAACTTAACGCTGCCTGAGTCGCAACGAGTCCACCGAGTGACCAGCCGGCCCAAATAGCGTGTTCAGGCAATGCAGCGACTAAGGTATCTACCCAGGTTGATAGGCCACCTTCAACCATTTGGCTATGGCCAAAGCCCGGCAAGTCTACATAGTGCACCCTATACTGAGACAGTGACTCATGTAATGGCGTAAACACAGCGCTATTCACTCCCCAACCGTGAAGCATCACCAGATCTGGCCCTTGGCCGCTGATTTCAATATGCAAATTTGCTTGGTTTGTGGATGTCACTTGGCTCACTTGAGTGCCTCAAAAATGGATTAGGTGAATGTATGCCGCACTTTGTCAAAAGGATTTGGCCGCAATCTGCTTTGCGGATAATGCGTTTAGGCTATCAACTCGGTACAAGGTGGTTGGCGGGCAGTTTACCTAACCGTTGCCTGCTGTGCCACCAATCTATATTACTTCCCGAGACTGGCATTTGCGCCGTTTGTCTTCAATCTGGCTTATATCATGGGCCTATTTGCTTAGGTTGCGGTAAGTCGATGCAAATAGAAGTCGATTATTGCGGTGAATGCCAAAAGCGCCAGCCACGTAAAGTCATTGCACCTTGTAGTTATCATCAAGGTTTGGGGGCTTGGGTTGGTGCGATTAAATATCAAGGTCAACTTGCCGCTTTGCCCGTGCTGTGTCGCGCCTTAGTGGCACGACTTAAGGTATTAGAACAGCAAGGATTAATCTTGCTGCCTCAAGCGATAGTGCCAGTCCCATTGCATCCAAAACGCTTACAACAACGGGGATTTAATCAGGCGTGGTTAATTGCCCATGAGTTATCACAGCTCTTGCAACTGCCGTTAGCGAGCGAAGGGTTAACGCGCCAACGAGACACTCGATCGCAGGCGGGGCTTTCGGGTGCACAGCGACGACGCAACTTACATGATGCCTTTATGTTAGCGGATGATTTTGCGTTCCAGCGTGTTGCATTGGTGGATGATGTGGTGACCACCGGCACTACAGTCTCTGAAATTGCTCGCTTATTCGAAGCGCGTTATGTGCATGTTCAAGTATGGTGTTTGGCAAGGGCAGAGGCGCCAGGCTTGTTGGATGATATTTAAAAAGGTTAAAAGCATTGCTCCATTATATCTTTGTGTATGTCAAAATTATGTCAAAAATACTGCGTAAAAATGAATAAGTTTTAATTTTGCGACAAGATGTAAGTATCTGTATCAATGGGTTTTGTTTATTTTTTGTATTGAGATACCTTTCTATGTTATTTCGTTTGGAGGGTATTTATGGACGCTAAACTGGCGCGATCAAATGCAGATACGGCATCAACGCTGAAGGACATTATTCAGGCGATAAACTACTCTTTGAAGCTACATGGTTTTTGTGGTTTCTGGTTTCAAGGAGTTCCACATTGTGCGTATGAAAATTATCACTTTCCAAAAGATACCAATCTGTTCTCTCCTACGGCACTAAGAAAACCTATCGCCAGCATAGCTTCTTCCCCTGTTATGGCTGAATTACAGCGTTTTTATTTAAATCAGATAGCCTCCCATGATTTCAATTTTGGTTTTTCATTGGATACTTCAAAATCTTATATGTATAGATTCACGAGTGAAAAAAATGATAAGACCAGCCTATTGTTTAGTAAGCATAATATTCAAAGTGTTTTGAGCTGGCCCATCTCATGCCACTCTAATCGTCATTGGACAGGCCGGTTTATACTACTTAGCCATCTTAGTGCTTCGGAGGTGGTGTTAGAGGGATTGGCAGACACTTTAAAGGAAGCTCAAAACAAGCTTTTTGAATGTAATAAACAATTGTTCAATCCATTTCTACAAAGCTCTCTGCTTAAAGATAATGCGAGAGATATCCTGCTTATGGTCGCAAACGGTCTTCAAAACGACGAAATTTCAACTCAGCTCCCGATAAGTGTCAGAGGAGTTGAATATCATATGGAATCCATGCGTAAGAAATTTGGGGCTACAAATAGAGCAAATTTAATCCATTTAGCCCATCAATATGAGTTGATTTAAAAATGTTGATATTACTGGTTGAAGATAATCGACTTCTTTCTAACAACATCATTCAATATCTTGAATTGAGTGGTATAGAGTGTGATTACGCTTTCAACCTGGCACAAGCGGATATGCTCATTAGTCAGCAGCAGTTCGACGCTATTATTCTCGATCTAAATTTGCCGGATGGTGATGGGATTGAAGCGTGTGAACGCTGGAAAGCACAGTGCATTACTTCACCAGTAATCATGTTAACTGCACGTAGTAGTCTGAATGATCGCTTGAGTGGGTTTGCTGTGGGCGCGGACGATTATTTAGTAAAACCATTTGCAATGGAGGAACTGGTCGCGCGATTGAAGGTGGTTGCTCAGCGTCGTCCCGCGCCCCAAAGGTTGACTATTGGCGACCTAGAAATCGATTTTGCAAACCACATGGTGTATCGGCAAGGGCAACAGCTGGCTTTGTCTAAAACCGGATGGCAGATCCTGGCTTTATTAGCTAGGCGTAGTCCAGAAACGGTGAGTAGAGAAGAGATTGAGCGAATGCTTTGGCCCGACAGCGTACCTGATAGTGACAGCTTGCGCAGCCATATTCATCTTTTACGTCGAGTGATCGATCGCCCCTTTGAACGGCAAATATTACATACGATTCGTGGCGTTGGTTTAAGCCTTAGAGATGATATCAATGCAAGCGCCTAAACTTAGCCTCAAGCGTAGCTATCAAGTGTGGGGAGTTATTTTTCTATTAATAACCTTAGGCGTGAATAGTTTTATCCCGCTTTGCATGATGTGTGCAGGTATGATTTCTATGCATGAGGTCACAATGCACAATGCAGGGCAAGCGGCCGAAGCATTACTGAAGCTGGCGGAGCCAACTCAGCAATCATTACTTCATCAACCACTTCTAAAAACCGATAACTTAACTGTCTATCCTCATTGGCGAGATATTCCGCTGCAAATTCGTGAGTTAAGTAACAATGAAGTCTTAACTGATGCGAGCACAATTCACTATGAGCATGCAGAAGGTCCCATTGTTAACGCGTTAAGTGTGTACTACACCCAAACTGGCCAGCCGCTATACGTTTGGCTGCAGTTTAGTGTTACCCATGATTTGCAATTTGCCCCTAAAAATATGACGGCGATCTTGCTGCTTGTCTTGATAACCTTTTGTGCCAGTGCAAGCTTAGCGTTTTATATGCAAAGTAAAGTGATTACGCCTGTTCATCAAATTAGTCATGCGATTAAACAACATGATTGGGAAGGAGGAGGAAAACTGAGTTTACCAGAACAAGAATATGCTGAATTAAAGGCAATTGTTGATGCTTTAGATAACTCGATTTTACAACTTCAGGAGGCTCAGCAGCGAGAACTCAATTTTTTACGCTTTGCTAGCCATGAGTTACGTACGCCAGTCGCCATATGCCAATCTTCATTTGAAATCCTCGCATTACAACAAGGTGAGCTTACGGGGGCAACTCTGTATGCTTCCCAAGCGACCAATCAAATGAAGTCACTCATTGAAACCCTACTATGGTTAACTAATAAAGAGTGTTCAAACCTAGAAAAGGAAAACGTAGCATTATCGCCTTTACTTGCCAGTATTATCGAGGAGCAGCAACGGGCACATGGTTATGAGCAAAAAATTCAATTATTGTGTGACGATACTTGCTTGCCAGTTCAGCTTCATCCGCTAAAAATAATATTAAGCAATTTATTAAGGAATAGTATTGAGCATGGTGGGATGGATATTCGCATTACTCAAGATGCTTGTTGTATAGAAATAACCAATTCCTACAATAGTAAGGGCCGTCATGGATTTGGTTTAGGGCTTTTACTGGTGAAACGTCTCGCTAATCAACTGGGTTGGACTTTTACTAGCTCATCTGCAAATAATTTATTTACAGCTAGGCTGGTAATATCTAATAACTAAAGAATGAGAACTATAGATTTACTGCATTAAACCACACACTTTTAAAATGCAAAAGCGCCGTTGGGCTTAGATCACATAGTCATCATGCTATTCGTAGTAACTTTATTATATAAAGTTTACTGGTCGATAAGTATTTTAAAATACTTCCTAGAATACATGGTTGAGAGGGACTCTATGTGTAAAAAAAGTGTGGCATCTATTTTAGTCAGTGCAATTATTTTTAGTGGTTCAGTATATGCTGATGTGAATAAAACGAGCGTGGATTTAGGTTATAAGTTTTATACTAGTGACGCAAAAAATGATAACCCAGGTGTTTTTAATCAACCTTTTGTAAAGTTGAATCATTTAGGAATTGCAGATTGGGGTACTTACTTTGCTAATCTTAAGCTCGAAAACCCTGCTGAAATCGCGGAAAATCAGAAGAACCTTGATGGTAAAACTACCATTAAGTCATTATTGATAATTGAAAATAAGCTGGGAGAGTCGCAGTTCAACTTCTGGACTCAGAACTTTATCTCTGCGAGTGAAACGCTAGTTGAAGATAATCTTTACTTAGGTATTACCCATAATGCAAAAATTCAAAATTTATCACTAAACTATGGTGTCGGTTTAAATTATACCATTGGTAGCTTTTCCCCCACATCAGAGAAGTTTAATGATCTGTCAGGTTATGCCGTGGTTTTAAATGCAAAGTACCCATTTGAGTTGCTAGGGTTAAAACATAGTTTAAGTTTGAATTATGAAGCACAAATTGATAGGGATGCAGCGCATCAAGCATTATTTTCATATGACAGCTATGGCCATCAGATAATTACAACATTACAAACAAGCCTCACAGATTCAATATTTTCAAAGTTATATATCACCCATTATGATAGCTGGGGTTCGCAATATAATGATGGGATTGAATACGGTATATCTGTTGGTTATCAGTTTTAACGGTTTATCAAATAGGTTGAAATTTTGATAAGTAGAATCACATTTAATTTGGTGCTGTTCTAAATTTTATCAAAAATAATAAGGGAATTGTAATGCATTATAAAAAATCCATTATTGGTATTGCTGCAACGGCAACAGCAATTATTGTCGGTTGCCAAGTTACCCATCAAATAGTAAAAAGCCAGGGAACCGCTCAAGGCAAGCATGGCGAAGTGCAGGTCGAAACCACATTCAAAGACGGACACATTGTGGCGATTGATGTACTAAAGCAAAAGGAAAATAAAGTCCTTGCTGGTGCCGTATTTAAAGATGTTAAACAGGCGATTATTGATAATAACTCTATCGAGGTTGACGGTATTGCAGGCGCAACCGTAACGTCTAAAGCGCTTAAAGAAGCCGTGGGTAAAAGTATTGAAGCCGCAGGTGTTACGTTAGTTGCTGTCGCTTCAGCTAAAAAAAATGAAGCATTAACACCAGCAGAATATACCTATGATGTGGTGATTATTGGCTCGGGTGGTGCAGGTTTCAGTGCTGGTTTAGAGGCTATGACTGCGGGACGAAGTGCAGTGATTATTGAAAAGATGCCTATTATCGGCGGTAATTCTTTGATTTCTGGCGCTGAGATGAATGTGGCCGGTAGTTGGGTACAAAAAAATATGGGTGTTACCGATAGCAAAGACCTGTTTATTAGCGACACGCTAAAAGGCGGCGATTTCAAAGGTGACCCTGAAATGGTTAAGACCATGGTCGATAATGCGGTTGATGCAGCTGAGTGGTTAAGGGATTACGTCAAAGTAGAATTTTACCCAGATCAATTATTTCAGTTTGGTGGACACAGCGTGAAACGAGCGCTAATCCCTAAAGGTCATACCGGAGCAGAGGTGATCAGCAAGTTTTCTATTAAAGCTGAAGAAGTGGGCTTACCAATTCATACCAACACTAAGGCTGAAAAGTTAATTCAAGATCAAACGGGCCGAATTGTGGGTGTAGAAGCGACTCATAATGGCAAAACGGTAACCTACTATGCAAAACGCGGTGTTGTGATTGCCACGGGTGGCTTCTCGTCTAACATGGAAATGCGTAAAAAATATAACCCAGAGTTAGATGAACGATATGGCAGCACTGGTCATTCAGGTGGTACTGGTGACGGTATTGTGATGGCAGAAAAAATACATGCAGCAGCTAAAAATATGGGATATATCCAGTCATATCCCATTTGTAGCCCAACCTCGGGTGCGATTGCCTTGATTGCTGACTCTCGCTTCTTTGGTGCGGTGTTAATCAACCAGAAGGGTGAGCGCTTTGTTGAGGAATTGGAACGCCGAGATGTGATTTCACAGGCCATTCTAGCCCAACCAGGCCGTTATACTTATGTTCTCTGGAACCAAGCTATTGAAGATGTTGCCCATACTGTTGAAATGCATCAAGGTGAACTGAAGGAATTCACAAAAGACGGGCTAATGTATAAGGTCGACACCCTAGAAGAAGCCGCTAAAGTCTTTAATATTCCTGAAGATAAGCTGTTATCAACGATTAAAGACGTTAATCGTTATGCCGCAACAGGAAAGGATGAAGCCTTTAATCATCGCTCAGGATTGGTTGATTTAAGTAAAGGACCTTATTGGATTTTAAAAGCGACACCTTCTGTGCACCATACTATGGGTGGACTAGCGGTTGATACACGTACTCGTGTACTTGATGAACAAGGAAAGGTGATTCCGGGCTTGTTTGCTGCGGGTGAAGTGACTGGTTTAACCCATGGAACCAATCGACTCGGTGGTAATGCTTACACTGATATCATTGTCTTTGGTCGTATCGCGGGACAAGAAGCGGCTAAATAGTTTGTATTTTATGTCTGGCTTAAAGCGACCCAATTGGGTCGCTTTTGTTTGTAAATGATGCTGTTAACTCGCGTACAACACATTCGTTTAAAGCTTGTTTATGATGAATAAATCGTGATCGCTATGGCAAAAATCCATAAACTTGCTATCCAAAGGACTACAAAGCGAAGGTGAGTCGGAGTATCATACGGCTAATTCTTACTAAAACACTCAGGTATCCCCTGACGGAGCAGGTTTTCATGATTACCATTTCCGATGCGGCTCAAGCCCATTTTGTTAAGTTGTTAGCAGATCAACCTGAAGGCACTCATATTCGCGTATTTGTGATCAGTCCAGGAACCTCGCAAGCCGAGTGTGGTGTGTCTTATTGTCCACCGGATGCAGTAGAAAGTGATGATATTGAAATCGAGTTCACTGGCTTCAATGCTATGGTCGATGAGAAGAGTGCACCTTTCCTTGAAGATGCCACTATCGATTTTGTGACTGACCAATTAGGTTCACAACTCACGCTCAAAGCACCTAACGCAAAAATGCGTAAAGTGTCTGGTGATGCACCTTTAGTCGAGCGTATCGAATACGTGATCCAATCTGAAATCAACCCTCAGTTAGCTGGCCATGGTGGTAATATCATGCTGGTTGAAATTACCAAAGAGGGCGTAGCCGTACTGCAGTTCGGCGGTGGATGTAATGGTTGTTCTCAAGTTGATATCACCCTGAAGGATGGTATCGAAAAACAATTGCTAGACATGTTCCCCGGTGAGTTGACTGGCGTACGTGACGTGACAGATCACCAACACGGTGAACATTCTTACGCTTAATCTTGTTTGTTAAGCTGAATGAAAAACGCGACCTTGAGTCGCGTTTTTTATATTTGGCTTTCGCTTTAAGTGCAGTTGTTAAGTTATAACTTAGGGTTGAGATTATCAGCTAAGAACTTATCTAAGGCTTTAAAAGTCGCGAGTCTGTTGTCGTTATTGCTCAGGTAATGATCACCATTTTCCAACTCAATATACTCCACTGGTTTATTCAGTGATTTGAGCTCGTCATACATTTCTCGGCTATGTTGAACCTTAACGACTCTGTCTTTATCGCCATGTAGCAGTAATACTGGGATGTTAATTTTATCTGCTTTACTGATAGGTGAGCGCTCATAGAGGGCATCGAGATCATCTCCTATTTGCTCTTTAACTACTTCATAGTTGGTATGTCTGCGGCTTGATTTTACTAGGTAGGCCACATCGGTCACACCAGCCACACTGATGGCGCAACGGTAAAGATCGGGAGTCATGGCAGCCCCCATTAAGGCCGCGTAACCACCATAACTCGCACCGGCAATACAAATGCGTTTAGGATCGCTAATCCCTTGAGCTATTAGGTAACGAGTCCCGTCTTCAACATCGTTTTGCATTTCGAGTCCCCAGCTTTTTAGGCCAGCCTTCATAAACTCATAGCCGTAACCTGCCGACCCCCTGAAATTCATTCGAAATACCGCATAACCACGATTAGCGAAGAACTGTGCCCAGTAGTCGAAGTCGTTGCTGTCGTAACTGATGGGGCCGCCATGGGGGAAAATAATCGTCGGCAGTTGCTTGGCTTCAAGCCCTTTTGGCACCGTTAGGTAAGCATCGATTTTGAGCTTATCCCTTGCTTCATATGTTAAATATTGGGTATCGGCGAGGAGTTCACTCTTGAGTCTGCCGTATCGGTTAGCGATGGGATAAAGCGTTTTTTCGTCCCTATCGCCAAAATAGTAAGTGCCGGGCTCGGTCGAGCTAGTGGAATACACTATGTAGCGGCGTTCATCGGCACTGAACTGAGTAATATAGTTGTGTGCGTTGGGTAACACGGCTTTTAGGCCATTTTGTAGGCCCACATATTCTTTTTCCCAAAAGGTGTATTCTTCGCCGTCACCTTCACTGATACCAATGACTTTTTTCTTCAGTTTCGAATAGAGTAAATTACCTTCAACGTCAGTATTTTCATTGGCGTAGACCAATTCTTTTGTGAGCTTAGGATCGGTCAGATTGACTTTAAATATGGCTTCGAAACCTTGGTGATAGGTGCGAACGTAAAGAATATTGGGGTCAGCATCAAAACCTAATGGCCAAACACTGTCTTCTGAAAAGGCTTTAAAGGTCCAAAGTAAACGTGAATCTCTCTTTTGCTCGGCCTGTTCATAAATGCGGTACTCAGTATCATCGTTATAGATAGAAATACGGGCCCTGTGTTGTCTATCGGTAATCCAGCCTATGATATTTTTTTTGGCTATTTGGATTGGCTTATATATTTCCTGTTCTAGATTCACTTTAAGTATACTGTATTGACCTACCTTATCGCCCAAACCATCTATGGAAAGTAAGATGCTCTCTGGGTCATCTTGCATAATATCAATGATTTGTGCTTGATTTTGAGGTATCCAATTAAACTTATTAAAGACTCTAGGATCAAGTACGCTAGTAGTCTTTTTCATCGTCAAATTATACTTAACAAGACGGGTTTCGAGTGTAGGTGTACCGTAACGACTGCCCGGAAACTTGACTTTGATCAGTAAGATATTATCGTTTGCCCACTGCAGAGACAGGATGACAAATTTTTGATTATCCGTGTGCAGCGGAATGCTTTTTTCGCCTGTTTCTATATCTTGGATACTAACGACAGTACCTTTGAGTTTGGCTTGATCGACCCGTACAACCGATGCGAGTTTTTTGCCGTTAGGCGAGAGCTGTACAGAGCTCACATCTGGGATGCTGGCAAAGGCTTCAACGGGTAATTGTGGCGCTGTGTCGGCAACGGCATGGTTGCATAGCCACAGGAAAAGCAGCGGTAAAATCCTTTTCATTATAGAATCACATCTTTGTTACAATTGTAAAATCAACATCATAGTGATTTTGAGATTTGTAAACTACTGTCTTTACAGATTTATTTATTCAAAAAGCTTTTGCTGAAATAATAGTGCCCCGCAAGTGTTAGGCTTCTGGCGATCATAAAGACACTCATGGCGGCCCAAAGGGCGTGGTTACCTTGCTCAGGCAATAACAGTTGCTGCAGCAAATACCATGTCGGGAAAAATGCACCGAAGGTGGCGAGTATCATGCTATTGCGCATCACTTTGCCTTTAGCGGCACCTATGTAGACTCCGTCGAATAAATACGAGCTAAAAGACCATAAAGGCAAAAATATCAGCCAAATAAGATAGGTCTGTGCTGTGGTTCTGACCTCATTAATGCTGGTCAATAACGCGATAATATTACTGCCCAAAAGACTGAATACAGCGCAGAACCCTAACGCAGTAATGGCCGACCAGCTCCAGGCTAAGATCACTGCTTCCCGTAATTGCTCCGCCTGTTTTTGGCCATAGGCACGGCCGACTTCTGCCTCGGCATAATAGGCTATACCATCTAGAGCGTAGGAGATTAATAGCAGTAAATTCAATAACACGGCATTGGCCGCAACGGTATTATCACCTAGACCTGCACCATGGAATGTCATAAAGGCAAAAGCTGCCTGCAAGCAGAGGCTACGGACAAAAATATCTGTGTTGAGCCTCAGTAATTTGCCATAACCAGTCAGGGTGACATGGGGGAATAGGTGGGATAAGTGAAACTCGGGTGCACGCTTGAGTTGTTGTAACACCATAGTGAGTGCGACTGAGAAAGCAGTGATATCGGCAAAGACTGAGGCGAGGGCAGCACCTTTAACGCCCCAGCCCAAGCCGAGGACAAACACCACATCGAGAATAATATTGGCAAGGTTCGCTAAAATCAGCTGCCACATGGCGGCTTTAGGTTGTTGTCGCCCTAAGAGCCAACCTAACATCACTAAATTGAGCAGGGCGAAGGGCGTTGACCAAATCCGTACCTGAAAATACTCGCGGCAATAACGTTCGACCTCGCTACTCGCTTTGGATAATCCTAACGCTAAATTCAATATCGGGACTTGCAGTGCGATAACGCCTGCGCCCAATAACATCGCTAGCATAGCGCCTTGGACTAAGAGCTTGTGCTGGGCGTGAAGATCGTCAGCACCAAAGGCTTGCGCGACTAAACCTGTCGTCGCCATACGCAAAAATCCCAATAACCAAATGATTAATGTGATAATCGTTGACCCGACAGCGACTCCCCCTAAATAATAGGCCTCACTCAGATGACCTATAACAGCCGTATCGACTAAGCCCAAAAGCGGGATAGTGATATTGGAGAGTATCATCGGCAGGGCGAGCGCTAGTAACTGGCGATTTTTCGCGCCGTTGAGCATGAGGTCGAGCCAAGTTGATTTAGCAGTATTCATTAATTTCAGAGGTGTTCACATTATGGTTAAACGTGTGCTGTTGGCACTCATAGGGCTAATGACGTTTTCTGCCCATGCCGTGGTCATTCTGCAATATCACCATGTGTCAGAAACCACTCCGGCGGCAACCAGCGTTACGCCCGCGCAATTTCGTGAGCAAATGCAGTTTCTCGTCGATGACGGCTTTAAGGTGATCCCGCTTTCTAAAGTGGTTGAAGCGATCAAGCAAAAACAAGATTTACCCGCTAAAACAATCGCAATTACCTTCGATGATGGTTATCGCAGTATAGCGACGACGGCGCATCCTATCCTAAAGGAATTTGGATTCCCCTACACCTTGTTTGTGGCAATTGAGCCGATTAAACAAAAGTTTACCGAGATGATGACTTGGGATGAACTCATCACATTATCCAAGGAAGGCGCCGATATTGCTAATCACAGTTGGGCGCACGAACATTTGATCCGCGCCTTAGAAAACGAATCACAGGCGCAGTGGTTAGCGCGGATAAAAGCCAATATCTTAGATACAGAAACAGCGATTGCAGATGCCACAGGGCACAATTTTAAAATGTTGGCGTATCCCTACGGTGAGTACAATCAAGCGTTGCAGGATATGTTAACTGAGAACGGCTTTGTCGCTTTTGGGCAACAGTCCGGTGCCGCGGGGCCCTATTCGCCATTAACGGCACTGCCGCGTTTCCCCGTTGCTGGACAATATGCTGACCTAAAAAGCCTTAAGGCAAAGTTATACAGCTTAAATATGCCTGTGATTGCACAAACCCCAAGTGATCCTGAGTTAAAGGGTGGCCATTGGCGTCCTGAGCTTAAAGTGACCCTCGATATGAGTGATATCTCTGCTAAGCAAGTGATGTGTTACATCCAAGGTCAAGGCTCAAAACAGCCGACTTGGCTCAATGAAAACGAGTTTAGTGTTCAAGCGGATTTAGCTTTGCCTGCGGGGCGCTCGCGTTATAACTGCACAGCGCCGAGTAAGGCGCGCAATGGCTACTATTGGTTTTCTCAGCCTTGGGTGAGGCCAAAGGACGATGGCTCTTGGGTTAAAGAGTGATCAGCGGCTAGGTTTGTATTGCGCCACTATTTTTTCAAAATCGCTAATTAATTTATCATTTAATACCTGCGGCGGTTTGCCTAACGCAGCCGTAGGTTTAAATACCGCAACTCGCGTTCCCTGCGGCGACACCAATACATAACCCGCACTATGGTCGACTTGGTAATTCTCTCCTTCACCTACCATGGCATAGGTCAGCCCTAAGCTGCGGGTGAGGGGAAATATCTGCGTTTGTTCACCCGTTACCGCTTTAAATTCTGGATTGAAAAAATTAACATAGGTCAGGAGTTTATCCGGAGTGTCCCGTTTGGGGTCGACGGATAAAAACACCACCTGCAATGGCGCTATTTTGTTTAGATCGGGATAAGCCGCCGCGAGTTTATTTAAGGTCGTAGGGCAAATGTCGGGACAAAAGGTAAAACCGATAAAGAATAAGCTCCATTTTCCCTGCAAACTGGCATTGGTAAAAGCTTGCTTGTGTTGATCGACCAATTCAAAGGGCGCTAATTCATAGGCCTGTGGAAACAGAAAACCGCTCTCTAACTCGATAGGTTTTGGGGGATTAAATTTCACCGCAAATAGGCCGCCAAGACCGAACAACAAAATGGCGATGACTAAAATTCTTTTCTGCATTATTCGCTCCATAAATACAGGTTAGCGCGACAAACTCATTCCATACACTAGTTCCACAAATAGTGGTCTAGCAGTAATGCCATAAATAACAACATTAAATGGTAGATAGAGAAGCGGAACACTTGCATCGCTAAGCCATCATGATCCCGATATTTAAGTTGCCATGCTTTATAGATAAATCCCGTACTGAGTAAACTCGAGCTGACGAAATACACAGGCCCACACATACCAACCAGCACAGGTAACAGGCAAGCAATCGCCAGCAATACTGTGTAGAGCAAGATGCAGGTTTTCGTAAATTCGACACCGTGGGTGACTGGTAGCATGGGAATATCTACTTTGGCATATTCGGCGCGTCTGTGAATGGCCAGTGCCCAAAAATGTGGCGGCGTCCACGTAAAAATGATGATCACTAGCAATAACGCATGGCCGTGAAATTCGTTCGTCACTGCCGTCCATCCCAGCAGGGGTGGCATGGCTCCCGCAAGGCCGCCGATCACAATATTTTGTGATGTTGCGCGTTTCAAATAGGCAGTATAAACCAAGGCATAGCCAATCAGGCTGGCAAAGGTCAGCCAAGCTGTGAGTGGATTGACTAAGGAATATAAGACGATAAAGCCAAAACTACCTAAGCTAGCGGCGAAAATTAACGCGCGCGTGGCCGAAATGCGTCCCTTAGGCAGCGGGCGATTGTAGGTGCGTGCCATTAAGCCATCGATACGGCGATCGATCAGATGATTCAACGCCGCCGCTGAACCTGCCATCATAGCAATACCCAGCATACCGGCGATTAAAGGTTGAACGGGGACCGCATGGGGCACAGCAAGACACATGCCTACTAAGACAGTGAGCAGCATCAGTGCGACGACTTTAGGTTTGGTCATTTCAAAATAGGCGCGCCATGTTACGCTGAAAGTGGGCAGGCTACTGGTGATTGAGAGTGGTTTTGCCATCTTGGATCCCTCGCTTATGCTTTGCGCCATAAAAAATAGTTGATTGTGACTAAGGTCATTAGCAGTAGTGCCGCACCACCGTTGTGAGACACGGCAATACCGAGTGGTAAATACATCACTACGTTAGAAATACCTAAGCTCACTTGTAGTATGACTAGCCCCACTAATAAAAGGCTTAAAGCCTTAAGTCCCGTAGCGCCCACAAATAATCGGTAGGCGAGCACGAGTAACAAGCTGGCAGTGACGATAGCGCCAATTCTGTGGGCTACGTGGATAGTCATTCGTGCAGGGTAATCGAGTACCCCAAATTCGAAGCTAGGGTGTTGGCCTTGGAACGGTGAAAATGCCTCGGCTATTGCTAAGTTATCTACCCAATTTCCCTCACAGATGGGTAAAGAGGTGCAGGCGAGCGCCGCGTAATTCGATGATGTCCAAGCGCCCAACATAATCTGACACACAAGGACGAATAGGCTCACCAACGCTAACGGTGCGAGATGTCGAGGATGGGTTTCGCTATTAAATATACGCCGAGGTCGGGTTCGCAGGTAAAGGAGTAACAGCAGCGAGATTAGGCTAAAGCCACCAATAAGATGCGACATCACAATTATTGGCATGAGTTTCATGGTCACAGTCCACATGCCTAGCGCTCCTTGAAAGAGGATCAGCAGCACTATGATGACCGGCAACTTTTTGGGTGCTTCCGGTGTTTTTAAGCACAAAATTAAGATGAACAATACCAGTAAGCCAAGTCCGCCTGCGATATATCTGTGGATCATTTCCAGCCAAGCTTTCTCTGGATTGATATCGTGATCTGGGAATATAGTTTGCGCATGGGCGATTTCATGGTCTTGGGTGGGCACTTTAATATGGCCGTAGCAGCCTGGCCAATCGGGGCAGCCGAGTCCTGCATCCGATAGGCGGGTATAAGCGCCCATTAAAATCACCAATAGGGTAAAGACTAATGTTAAGCGTAGGATCCAAGTTAACTGCATCAATCTACCCTCGACAGTTTTAACAACTTACGCAGATCCGCAATCAGCGCCTTGCCTTGAGCTAAATGCGCTTCTTTGCCCTGCACTTGAGGGTAGCGCAGGACTAAGCTGCCTAAGGGATCGACTATGATTAGCTGCTGTTCATCTAACCATTTGCTTAAGTCTGCATTGGCGGGGCGAGTGTTGAAGTGAAAGGCGCTTAAGGCGTTAAGATCGCTGTCGGGATGGGTGAGGATGAGCGGTTCTACTCGCGCCTGATCTGGCCCTAACGCTGTGTGGCTTTGGCGCAAAATATACAGGCGTTCGCGGCAAGTATCGTTGCATTTGGCGGGCAATAAATACAGTAGTTGCCATTCTTTGGGATTAGAATTTTCAACCCCAAGGCTGGCATAACTGGTTTCGGGACTGATCAGCTCGCCATGATTGGTGGCACCGCCATGGTATAAATTCAGGCTCAGCACTAGCTTAGCAATCACTACGGGGGCAATAAACGCCAGCAGTAATAGCCCTAATGCTTTGTGTTTAGATTTGCTCTGGGAGTTCATGCTTGCTCCTCTCATTCAAATTATCCCTAATTTATTGTTTTATATTTATTTAGTTTTATTAGTGTCTTGCTAAGTATGGTACGAATTTCCCTATTTGCTCCTTGAGTTTGCGACTGTTTGGGCGCTATGGCGTTTTACATATTTAATCCCTTGCCACAGCATTAGTCCTGCAAATACGGCTGCCATCGAAAACCACTGCAACGCATAGCCCCAATGTTTTTGTGCTGACAGTGGGAAAGGTTGCCAAGGATGGGGCAATGTGAGGGAAGGTAATTGCTCTGGTTGCAACACGACAGGTAACACTGGGTGCCCTAATACCTTAGCCATTTCGGGCATATTTAAATTTTGAAAGCGAATACTTGCCCCTGTTTCTGCCATTAAAGCTTGGCTCAAGGGATTGATTTGCTTTTGATAAAGCCTGCCTTCGATATTTAATGCCCCGCTTAGGGGAGTGATGTGGGGTAACTCATCCCGATGGGAGCCTGCGGCAACAAAGCCTAACTCGACCAGCAACCAAGGTTTTTCAACTTCTACTTGCAGAGGTTGAAAGGCTAAATATCCCACTTGACCTTGATAGATTTGATTATCCAGCAGCCAGATTTGTGAGCTTGCGGGAGTGGCGCGTACTTGCAGTCGATAACCAGTCACACCTTCTTTGCCGACCTTGAGTTGGAGCTGCTCAAAACTTAATGGCAGCAAAGCTTGCCTTGCTTCCATCTGGGCTAAAAGCGTCGTTTTATCTTCACCACGGGCTAACTGCCATAAACCCAACTTGACCAATATAGTTAATACAGCCACAGTCAATATCAGTAGAAAAACCGTTAATTTATTCAGCAGAACATGAGGATATTGTATGAATAGCCTGTTCATTTTTAAGTTGGTCTTAGTTCTGCTGTTGCTATTCATCATTTTTAATCTAGGTCGCGCCTTGTTTATTATGGTGAAAGGTGATGAAAAAGTGCCTATGAGCCGTTATCTTGGTCGGCGAGTGATTTTCTCCGTGCTCGTTATCCTGTTATTGCTGGTGGCCTTAGGGACTGGGCTGATTAGCCCCAATCCCACGCCTTACTAAAGCACTAGAGAACGTAAACGAAAATAAACAAACACAGCCAGACCACATCCACAAAGTGCCAATACCAACTCCCCGCTTGGAACGCAAAATGTTTATCTGCGCTAAAGTGCCCCTTCAACACTCTGAAAAACAACACGAATAAAAAGAGCGTCCCCAGTGTGACATGCATGCCGTGAAAGCCAGTTAACAGGAAGAAGGTGTTGCCATAAATCCCAGAGGTCAGGGTGAGTCCCATTTCCCGGTAGGCATGCATATATTCTTCTGCCTGTAAGGCAAGGAAACCCATACCCAAGAGTATGGTGATACCAAGCCAGAGAGTAATGGCAGAACGTTTACCTTTTTCTAGGCTGACATGGGCGAAATGTAAGGTAACTGAGGAGGTTAGCAGTACGATAGTGTTGATTAATGGCAGTCCAGTCCATGGCATAGCTTGGGTTTTAGTGCCATCTGGCGTAGTAATGAGCGGCCAAATAGCTTCAAACTGAGGCCAGAGTACTTCGTGGGTCATGGCATTATTCGATGCGCCACCGAGCCAAGGCACTGCGAACATGCGGGCATAAAATAGTGCCCCGAAAAAAGCGCCGAAAAACATGACTTCCGAAAAAATAAACCAGCTCATACCTTGGCGAAACGATCGATCCATTTGGCTAGAATAGAGCCCTGCCATCGACTCTTGGATCACGGTTCTAAACCAACCTACCAGCATGAATAGGATCACAGCTATTCCAACCAGCAGCACATAACCGCCACCGGATGCACCTGATTTTAACTGTTGCACGAAAAGGCCTGCACCAGAGGCGATTAAGAACAAGCCAATGGCACCTACAATAGGCCAGACACTTTGGGATGGAACGTAGTAAGACTGATGTTTCGTTGTCATTTTGCAGCTCCTTGCTCTATGGCAGACGCTAACTGCTTGTCGGTAATGTCGTAGAGAGTGTAAGAGAGGGTCAGAGTATGGATAGACTCAGGTAACTGAGGATCCACATAGAAAATGAGCGGCAGCTCAGCGCTAGTGTCCGCCGCTAAGGGTTGTTGATTAAAGCAAAAGCATTCTGTTTTATTAAAATAAGCGGCACCTTGGCCGGGCGAAACTGAAGGTATCGCTTGGCCAATAGTTGCTTTAGCGGACATATTGCGCGCCAAAAATGCCGTATGGATTAGCTCGCCAGGGTGAACTTCGAGCCGTTTGGTTTGTGGCGCAAATGTCCATGGCATGCCTGTTTGTACCTGAGAAATAAATTCTACAGTCACTATTCGGCTTGTATCTACTGTGATTGCTTGATAACTACTCGCGGTATTGGAGGGTTTTCCATTGATACCGAGTTGCTCGCACAACACATCGTAGAGCGGCACCAGCGCGAATCCAAAGCCAAACATTCCAATACAGCCGATAACTAACATGCTGATAAGTTTACGATTTGACTTAGGTTTATCTTGCTGGTGTTGGGTTGCCATTTCATTTCACCTCAGGTGGTGTCGTGAAGGAGTGGTAAGGTGCAGGGCTTGGCAATGTCCACTCTAAACCCTCGGAACCTTCCCAAGGTTTAGCGGGGGCTTTTTCGCCGCCACGGATGCACTTAATTACTAATACTAAGAAAATCAATTGCGATAAGCCGAAGGCGAACCCACCAATCGAGACGATTTGATTAACATCGGCAAATTGAATCGAGTAGTCAGGGATACGCCTTGGCATTCCTGCCAGCCCAAGGAAATGCATCGGGAAAAATAGCACATTGACTGAAATCACCGAGCACCAGAAATGCCATTGTCCCAGTCGTTCGTTGTACATGTGTCCCGTCCACTTAGGTAGCCAGTAATAGGCCGCTGCCATGATGGAGAAAATCGCACCAGTCACGAGCACATAATGGAAATGTGCCACAACAAAATAAGTATCGTGGTACTGGAAGTCGGCGGGTGTAATGGCGAGCATTAATCCCGAAAAACCGCCAATAGTGAAGAGTATGATAAAGGCTACAGCAAACAGCATGGGCGTTTCGAAACTGAGTGAGCCGCGCCACATAGTGGCAACCCAGTTAAACACTTTCACTCCAGTTGGCACTGCAATCAACATAGTGCAATACATGAAGAACAGCTCGGCAAACACAGGCATACCTGTGGTGAACATATGGTGCGCCCACACGAGGAACGACAGAATTGCAATACTAGCCGTAGCATAAACCATGGATGCATAGCCAAATAAGGGTTTACGACTGAAGGCTGGGACTATGGCAGAGATGATGCCAAAGGACGGCAAGATCATGATGTAGACTTCAGGGTGGCCGAAGAACCAGAAAATATGCTGGAACATCACAGGATCGCCGCCGCCAGCCGCATCGAAGAAACTCGTGCCGAAAAACTTATCTGTCAGCACCATAGTCACTGCGCCAGCGAGTACGGGCATAACCGCGATCAGTAGGAATGCCGTGATAAGCCAAGTCCACACAAACAATGGTAACTTCATCCATGTCATGCCTGGCGCGCGTAAATTCACTATGGTCACAATCACGTTGATTGCGCCCATGATCGAACTTATCCCCATGATGTGAATAGAAAATACAAAGAGCGCCGTGCTATCTGGACTATAAGTTGTTGATAGTGGTGCGTAGAAGGTCCAACCAAAGTTAGGTCCGCCACCTTCCATAAATAGCGAACTGAGAAGGATAGTGAAGGCGAAGGGGAGTATCCAAAAACTCCAGTTATTCATCCGTGGCAGCGCCATATCGGGCGCCCCTATCATCATAGGGATCAGCCAGTTAGCGAGCCCTGTAAAGGCTGGCATTACCGCACCGAATACCATGATCAGCCCATGAACAGTTGTCATTTGGTTGAAAAAGTTGGGCTCGACCAATTGTAATCCAGGTTGAAAGAGTTCAGCGCGGATCACCATGGCCATAGCGCCACCGGTTAAGAACATAATGAAGCTGAACCATAAATACAAAGTACCTATGTCTTTATGGTTGGTGGTTAGCAGCCAGCGCATGATGCCCTTTGGCGCACCATGATGATGGTCATCATGGGCTGCGGTTTGATCTTGAGTCGTTGTGCTCATCATTATCCCCTACTGTCCATGACTTGCGATATCAGCAGGTTGCACTGTATCGCCGGTATTGTTGCCCCAAGCATTGCGTTCATAGGTAATGACTGCTGCAAGTTGTTGTGGGCTAAGCTGTTTGCCAAATGCCTGCATAGCCGTGCCTGTTTTACCGTGCATCACAATATCGATGTGATTGGCGACTGGTCCAATGGCGATAGCGCTACCCACTAGCGCGGGGAAGGCGGGTGGTATTCCTGCACCTGTCACTTGATGGCAGGCAGCACAGAAGGTCGCGTAGACAGTTTCACCTTCGGCCATGAGGGCGTCATGGCTGAGTGTGGGGAGGCTTGCGGGATCGACTGCAGCTGAGACGTCTGTTGCAGACGCGGGTGTCGGGGTTATACTGCTTGGTACCGCGGCGGATGTTTGTGCAGAATTGCCGTTCATGTACTCGTTGACGTCTTTGGCTTGCACTGCATCGCCAGTATTATTGCCCCAAGCATTACGCTCGTAGGTAGTCACTGCCGCGATTTCTTGTGCGGTCAATTGCTTACTAAACGCTTGCATGGCAGTACCCGTTTTACCGTTGAGCACAATTTCAAGGTGACCGCTGAGTGGTCCCGTTGCAATCGGGCTACCTTTAAGGTGCGGAAATACGCCTTGCAACCCTTCGCCATTGGGCTGGTGGCAGGCTGCGCAGTGCCCGAGGTAAACTTGTTCACCTTGAGTCATCAACTCTTCTTTACTTAGGGTTTGTGATAAAGCGGCTTGAGCGGCTTCAGCCGCAGCACCTGCGGCTTGTTTCTGCTCTGTGACCCAAGCCTCAAACTCGGCTTCGGGTAACGCTTGTACTACGATAGGCATAAAACCATGGTCTTTACCGCAGAGCTCGGCGCATTGACCACGGTAAATGCCGGGTTTGTCGATGCGAGTCCAGGCCTCATTGATAAATCCTGGATTGGCATCTTTCTTAATTGCAAAGGCGGGCACCCACCAAGAATGGATGACATCCTCTGAAGTCATCAGAAAGCGGATTTTGCGGTTTATCGGTAGAACGAGCGGTTTATCGACTTCCAATAGATAGTTTTCACCCTTGGTTTCGGTGCCTTCGATTTGTGCTCTGGGTGTTGTCAGTATGCTATAAAAATCAATATCTTGATCGAAATAGCTGTAATGCCATTTCCATTGGGAACCCGTGACTTTTACGGTGAGATCGGCGTTGCTGGGATCTTCCATTGCGATTAAAGTTTTTGTCGCTGGAATCGCCATTAAGATCAAAATGATAAATGGCAGAATCGTCCAAGCGATTTCAACTTTAGTGCTTTCGTGAAAGTGGGACGCGACAGCGCCTTTGGATTTTCTGTGGTTGATCATGGCGTAAATCATGACGCCAAAGACCACTAGGCCTATTGCGCAGCAGATATACAAGATGGTCATGTGCAAGTGATAAACCTTGCCACTGATCTCGGTCACGCCAGGGGTCATGTTGAACCGCATGTCTGCGGCGGTCAACGGTGGTGCGAAAAGCACCACGAGTAAACAATACAACAATTGCTTCACAAGACTTCTCCTCTGCCAATTGCGAATAGCAACTACAAAGAAGAGCAACACAGTAAGTCTCAACTCTATGCAAACTCTTCAGTTCCCAAAAAAGCTTTTTTGACTTCAACGTGCGTTGGCGGCTGTTACTTTTAATCAAGTATTGTTACTGCTGGTAATTAGCCACGCTGGCACATACTGCTGAAATAAATCTGTTCTCTATTTTTAGTGGCGCTTCGAGTTCGATAAATACTCGATTCATTGACCACGGAAGGTGATATATCATCACCGACTTAACCAACCATACTTGCTGTTTAAATATTGATCAAGATCACTTATTTATCTAATTATCTGAAAAATTGCCAAAAAAAAGCCTCACATTCATAGGTGAGGCGGCTTTCAAGGTAAAAAATTAAATGAATATTTAGTGTACAGCGCTAAAAAAAGATTGCTGACCGAAGAGATTGCCTTGCTCAATGCGTACGTCGGCATGTAAGTGACTGTTTACGTCTTCAAGCACTATGCCCATAGCTCGGGCACTTTTAGCCACGATTTGTAGGCGTCGATTATCCCGCGCATCTAATGATTGAGTCCAAGTAATGACTGCACTGGACGTACCACTTGTCAGGGCTTTTTCCATCGCCCACAGGGTTTCGACTTCATCTTTAGCATGAACCAGTAAGACTCTATCCATACGCACACCTGCGCTGGCAAGCATTTGCTTGTAGCCAATACTTGGTGGGTTGATGAGCACTAACCAACGGCCCTGTTGGCTTAACTGAGCGAGTTGTGCACTCAGATGAATTAATTCTTGGCGACCTTGAGTCTTAGTTGGCATACAGGCGATAGGCGCATGGTGCCAGTCATAGTCGGCATCACGGACTTCATCGAGCCACAAGCCCGGATGGCGGGGGGCATTGCCAAGTAGTTTATTCATAGCCAATCTCCATTACGGATCACACCGACGGCGAGTCCTTCAATTGTTAAACTTTGGAAGCCTAAATCCACTTTAATCGGGGAGTAATCTTCATTTTCGGCATGTAGATAGACCACATTACCTTTTTTTTCGAAACGTTTAACAGTGACATCGTCATCGACTCTAGCGACAACCACTTGACCATTTCTAGCTTGTTCTACTTTATGAACTGCCAGCAAATCACCTTCGAGAATGCCGATATTCTTCATGCTGTCACCCTTTACTCGCAGTAAAAAATCGGCGGCGGGATGGAACATGCTTGGGTCGACTTGGTAGTACTGTTCAACATGTTCTTGGGCGAGGATAGGTTCACCTGCGGCCACTTGGCCGATGAGCGGTAAACCTGTTTCAGTCAAATCTTCGATTTCCGCAGGCAGACGAATGCCTCGAGATGTGCCTGGCATGATCTCAATGCAGCCCTTTTTTGCCAACGCTTTAAGATGTTCTTCAGCCGCATTGGCGCTCTTAAAACCTAAACGGGTTGCGATTTCTGCCCGAGTGGGTGGCATGCCAGTATCGGCAATATTTCGTTTAATTAGCTCTAATATTTCAGCTTGGCGTGGCGTCAAAGGTCTCATGGTGTTTCCTGTTTTTCTATACAGTTACTGTTAGTATATACAGTATTATTTGCAGCGCAAGTATTAACCACTTTTTAGCTATGTTGGAGAGAATTAGCGAATATTGCCCATAGTCTGGTATTCTATCGGGCTAGTAAACGCACTTAATTGCATAAGAATAATGCCTAAACACGACTCTCTTTGGTTGAAATCATTACGTTGGATCCAAAAACACTTAGTGCACACTATTGTGGTGCCTCAGGATCCCTTTGCCGATCTGAATCTGGATGCTTCCAGACCCCTTGTTTATGTGATGAAAACAGAATCCCTTAGTGACATAGCTGCTTTGAGCGAAATAACGGCTAAGTTAGGTTTACCAAGCCCTTATGAGCCTCTAGTGGCTAATGGTGTGACTGCGCCTCGGGTTGTCTGTCTTCAAGGACGTAAGCCACTGTTTGGCGAGCGTGCTGGTAATGAGCCTTTCCTCGAATGCTTTATGCGTTTGTTAGCCGTGCATAAGGAACGTCCTGAATTGGATATTCAACTTGTGCCTGTGAGCTTGTATTGGGGTCGAACGCCAGGGAAAGAAGACGACACTATGAAGGCGGCCGTATTTGAGCGGGAAAACCCGACTTGGTTGCGCAAGTGCTTGATGATTCTGTTCTTAGGTCGACATAACTTCGTGCAGTTTTCGAATGCCGTATCCCTGCGTTACATGGCTGACGAACATGGCACCGACATGGGGATTGCCCATAAGTTAGCACGGGTTGCGCGCGTGCATTTCCGTCGTCAACGTAAGGTAATGACAGGGCCTGTGCTGCCAAACCGCCAAGCACTGTTTCATTCGTTGCTCAAATCTGAGTCGCTGCGCAAAGCGATTCAAGAAGAAGCCGCCAGTAAAAAGATTTCTGAGACCCAAGCGCGCGAGACGGCTATTGAGTACCTCGATGAAATCGCAGCAGATTACTCAGATAGTTTAGTGCGTATTGCCGAGCGTTTTTTAACTTGGTTGTGGAACAAGCTTTACAGCGGGATCAACATTAAAGGCGCCGAGCAAGTTCGCCAGCTGCACCATGATGGTCACGAGATCGTTTATGTGCCTTGCCATCGCAGCCACATGGATTACCTGCTGTTATCGTATATTTTGTATTATCAAGGCATGGTTCCGCCGCACATTGCTGCTGGCATCAACCTCAATTTCTGGCCCGCGGGACCTATGTTCCGTCGCGGTGGTGCCTTCTTCATCCGCCGTAGTTTTAATGGTAACAAGCTGTACACCGCAGTATTTCGTGAGTATTTAGATCAGCTGTTTGCTAAAGGTTATTCGGTGGAATACTTCTCCGAAGGTGGCCGTTCACGTACTGGCCGTCTGTTGGCGCCGAAAACTGGCATGATCGCCATGACGATGAACAGCGTACTGCGCGGTATTGAACGTCCTGTCACACTTGTGCCAGTGTATTTAGGCTATGACCATGTGATGGAAGTAGCGACTTACCATAAAGAGTTAAGCGGTAAGAAAAAGAAAAAAGAATCTGTGTGGCAGGTGTTCGGTGCCATTCGTAAATTAGGTAATTTCGGCCAAGGTTATGTGAATTTTGGCGAGCCTATTACCCTGCAAAATTTCTTAAATGAGCGTGCGCCAAACTGGCGTGCTGAGTTGGCCGATGATCCCGAGCAGAAACCAAGTTGGTTAACGCCAGCGGTAAACGTGCTGGCTAATCGGGTGATGACGCGTATCAATGATGCCGCAGCGGCGAGTTCGGTGACTTTGACCAGCTTAGTTTTACTGGCGACAGATCAAAACGCCTTAGAACGTAGTCTGCTGGAGCGTCAGCTTGATTTGTATCTGACCCTACTCAAAAAAGTGCCTTACACTTCTTATACATCTGTTGCCGAAGGTGATGGTAAGCATTTAGTGCAGCAAGGTTTAGAGCTGAACAAGTTTGTTGTTAGTGCCGACCCTTTAGGGGAAATAGTGTCTATCGAAGCGAGTCAGGCTGTGTCTATGACTTACTATCGTAACAATATCATTCACTTATTTATTGTTCCTTCATTAATTGCGAGTTGTTTAACCCATAATGAACAGATCCTGCGCCAGCAAGTGGTTTCAATCGTTGCCGATTTTTATCCACTGCTGAAAGCCGAACTCTTCATGGGAATTAAAGACTTACCAGCCTATGTTGAGCAAGTACTGGATTTCCTGATTGGGCTAGGTTTAGTGGTTGAGACAGATACTTTAGCTGTCGTGCCTGAGCACTCAAGCCAATTATTGTTGTTAGCCAGTTCAGTGAGCGAGACTCTGCAACGCTACGCTATTATTTTCAATCTGTTAGCGAACAGACCTAAGATGGAGCGCTCAGAACTTGAGTCTGAGAGCCATTTACTCGCTCAGCGTTTAGGGGCTTTACATGGTATTACCGCGCCTGAGTTCTACGATAAAAAACTCTACGGTACTTTGAGCGTGAAGCTCAAAGAATTGGGATATCTGGCGGATAGTGAAGATAAGTCCAATATCAATCGCATACGAGATCAGGCCAATAGCTTATTACGTCCGTCAGTGAGACAAACGATAGTGGCGAGTGTCACCGCGGAGCACACAGTTTAATGGCAAATCATATGAATGCGGCTAAGCATAAGCCCGCAGGTAAGTCCTTGCTCGGTGGTGCCATGATTATTGCTGGCACGACCGTAGGTGCTGGGATGTTTTCTCTGCCCGTGGTCGGTGCAGGTATGTGGTTTGGCTATTCGATTTTGATGTTATTGGGCATTTGGTTTTGCATGTTGATGTCGGGTTTATTGTTGCTCGAAACCAATTTACATTTCGAACCCGGTGCTAGCTTCGATACCTTAAGCAAGCAAACTCTTGGGCAGTTTTGGCGGATAGTGAACGGCGTTTCTATCGCTTTCGTGTTGTATATTTTGACCTATGCCTATATCAGCGGCGGTGGTTCGATTGTGAATCACAGCTTGCAGGGCATGGGAATTGAGTTACCGCAAAGTGTGGCAGGGCTAGTATTTGCCATAGTATTGGCGAGCATAGTGTTGATCAGTACTAAAGCCGTGGATCGGATTACCACGATTATGCTCGGCGGTATGATCATTACCTTCTTCCTCGCTATCGGCAATTTATTGATCGAAATTGATGTGACTAAGTTGCTCGAACCCGATGGTAATAACAGCTTTTCACCTTATCTGTGGGCGGCGCTGCCCTTTGGTCTCGCCAGTTTTGGTTACCATGGTAACGTTCCCAGCTTAGTGAAGTATTACGGCAAAGATTCCTCCACCATTATCAAGGCGATTTTCGTCGGCACCTTTATCGCACTGGTGATTTATGCCTGTTGGTTAGTGGCGACTATGGGCAATATTCCCCGCAGCCAGTTTATCGACATTATTGCCCAAGGCGGCAATATGGGTGTGTTGGTGGGCGCTTTGTCTGAGGTGATGGCGAGTAGCTGGTTAAACAGTATGTTGACCCTGTTTGCTAACTTAGCCGTGGCTTCATCTTTCTTAGGGGTGACCTTAGGCCTGTTCGATTATCTTGCCGATTTGTTTGGTTTTGATGATTCACGCTCTGGCCGGATGAAAACCGCGTTAGTGACCTTTGTGCCGCCGACGATTTTAGGATTACTGTTTCCCGATGGCTTCTTAGTAGCGATTGGCTTTGCGGCATTAGCGGCGACAGTGTGGGCGGTAATCGTCCCGGCGCTGATGGCCTATAAATCGCGACAGTTGTTCCCCGATAGCACAGGTTTTAGAGTGATAGGCGGTACACCGCTGATTATTCTTGTGGTGTTATTTGGCATAGTCACAGGTGCATGTCATCTGCTCGCGATGGCAAATTTACTGCCGCAATATTCCTAATTTGTTGTGATGATTTAAGCCCTCCATGTGAGGGCTTTTTTGTCTTTAGCGGTTGAGTTTTGTCTTACAGATCTTTTTAACCTGAATACTGGACAGAAATACAAACTCAGGCTTAACTCGAATAATTGTTAAAACAAAGGAGCCGATAATGAAAATGACTCAGTACGCACAAGGACATGCATGTTGGGTTGAACTTGCAAGCCATGATTGGCAGGGAGCTACAGCATTTTACCAAGCGTTATTTGGTTGGAACTCGGTCGAAATGCCGATCCCTGAAGGTCACTTTTCGCTATTTAATTTAGCGGGAGATGACTTAGGCGCCATGTATCAAATCCCTGAGTCAGAAGCACATATCCCCAGCCACTGGCGTATCTACTTTGCCGTCGATGATATGGATGCCAGCATTGTAGCGATTCAAGCGGCGGGCGGCCAAGTGCACATGGGGCCGCATATTGTGGGTGATGCGGGCGTGATGGCGCAGGTCAGCGATCCTGAAGGCGCACGCTTTGCTTTATGGCAAGCGAAGAACCACATAGGTGCTCGCCGTCAGGGTGAACTCAATACCCTTTGCTGGGTTGAGCTGGCTTGCAAAGAGCCGCGTGCTGAAGAAGCCTTTTACTGCAAAATCTTCCCTTGGACCAACATGCCAAGTGGCATGCCTGACATTGAATACTCAGAATGGCAGCTTGATGGTCAATCCATCGGCGGTATGATGACGATAATGCCTGAATGGGGCGATATTTCTCCCCACTGGCAGCTCTATTTTGTGGTGGCGGATTGCGATGCGTTTGCTGAGAAAGCCCAAAGCTTAGGCGCGCAAGTGTGCATTCCGCCTAGTGATATCCCTGATGTGGGACGATTTTCTGTCATTGCTGACGCCCAAGGCGCTACCTTTGCGGTGATCAAGCTTAATCAGATGTGACAGCCATATTAAGGACTGTCATTAAGGTTAAAAACGGCGACGCTAAATCGCCGTTTTTATTTGTCTAACTATTTGTTTAATTAGCGTTATCAATCATGATTGTTTCAGGGCAGGAGCCTTTTGAGGCCTTATTAGCTTTGGCGAGTAGGCTAGGTAAGGAGTCAGAAGTTTTAATGACTTCGGGTAAGTTAATGCGGATTTCACTCAGTAATCCCTTGCCACATTCAAGACTCATTTTAGTGTGAGCGCCTTGACCGAAGCTGCTATCAAAACTTTGGTTTAACTCACTTTTACTGACACTCTTACCTATGTTGTCATGAATAAATTTTTGTACCCATGCCGAGGCATTGACCGCTTGGGTCAGCTGGGTTGCCAATAAAAAGTACTCGTTAGGGTCTTGGCTACGGCAAGTGCCGTGTTTCCACCATTCGTGGCGTTCTAAACAGGTGCCATATTGGGCGCTAGGCATGACTTCTTCTAAATTTTTGCGCACCGATGGATTCAGTTCAAACTCTGGATAAGTACAGAAATCATTCGGTTGCAGTTTGACTGTGCTGCAATAGCCATATCGCGTGCCGCATTGTTGTTTATTCGGCCACAGTCCGTGCAGGCTGAAGTGTTGCCATTGGCTCGATTCTGGCGTTTGGCTGAGGGCGCGGCATTCGGCTTTACGGCGGCCATAGAGTTCACAAAAGGTGCTTTGCCAGCTTAATGCCAGCACGTTGGCGTCAAATTCACCGCCGATTCGGCATTGATCTCTTTGACGTTTTTCTGGTGTGCCATGCTCTTTAAGGCCGTCTCGGCTTTTGGCTTTGATATCCGATGCCGTGGTGGTTTGCGCGGGTTCTACCGCTGTTGCAGGTGTCGATACATTACTGCCTGCAACATTGGAAAGATACTGACCACAAGCGCCACTGATCCACCGCATGGGAGACTTCACTGCGTTGGTGCGCACTCGCAGCCAATCAGGTTTGGCGCTGTTGCCGAGGATTTCGAGTACCGGATAGCGCTCACCAATATTGCTCTGCCATTGGTCTGGATTCGTCTGCTTATTTTTCGATTGAAATAGCTCACAGCGTTTGTCGGCAACGAATTCACCAGTTGCGGGTGCGGCAAAGGCGGGTGCTGTAATGATGAGCGCAGAGCATAAACCGAATGCAGCAAGTAACGCACGTGATGGGGTTTTAAGGGAAAGTGCTTGCGGCCATATCCGTCTGATGGTTAAACAAAATGACTTGGTCATGTGATGGGATCCTTCCTACGGCAGTGAATTGAGTCAATTCTGTGTGGCACTGAGTCAATGGTACACATAAGCGTTATAAACTTAGAGGCTTATTTTACTCAGAGTTGTGTATGGCACTGTTGTAAAATTAGATTTTTAATCTGATTGAATGAGAAAATCCCCTCAAACTTTAATGGTTTGAGGGGATTTTTATCGGTGTTCTAGCGCCGTAAACTCAATTACGCTGCATCTTTCTTTAATTTACGCGAGTAAATCAGTAGATAAAGCGCGGGTAGTACAAACAGTGACAGTAATGGGGCTGTAACCATGCCGCCGACCATAGGTGCGGCAATTTTCTGCATCACATCGTTACCCGATCCTGCACCCCACATAATGGGGAGTAGACCGAAGAAGATGGTCGCTACTGTCATGGCTTTGGGGCGGATCCGCATAACGGCACCTTCCATTAACGCTTCTTTTAAGTCGCTGACGCTGTGGTAATTATCTTTCTCTTGTCTGTGCTTAATGGCGTTATTGAGATACACCAGCATTACTACCCCAAACTCGGCGGCTACACCCGCTAAGGCAATCATACCAACGGCGACAGCCACTGAGATGTTGTAATCCAGTAGGTATAACAGCCAAGTGCTGCCGACCAACGCGAAGGGGAGGCTGAGCATGATAATACTGGCCTGAATGGTGGAGCCAAAGGTCATCATCAGTAAGATGAAGATGACGGCTAATGCCATAGGGATCACTTGCTTAAGTTTTGCATCTACCCGCTGCATATATTCGTACTGCCCTGCAAAAGTGTAGCTGTAGCGCGGGGGCACCTTGAGTTCGGCATTTAAAGCTTGCTTGGCGGTCGTAATATATTCGCCGATAGACGTGCCTTCAATATCGATAAACACCCAAGAGATTAAGCGACCGTTTTCACTGGTGAGCATAGGTGCGCCATCGGTGATTTCTATATCCGCTAAATTTCGCAGTGGTAGATAATTTCCCGATTTAGTGATCACAGGGAGTTCGCGCAGCTTTTCGATATTATCGCGTAGCTCACGGGGATAACGTAGGTTGATGGGATAGCGCTCGGCCCCTTGTACCGACTCGCCAATATCCATACCGCCAATGGCGTAACGCACGACATCTTGAATATCTTGTAGTGACATACCGTAACGTGCGGCGACATCCAGTTTGGGGGTGATATCGATATAACGCCCGCCACCACTGCGTTCAGCATAGGCTGATTTTGTGTGTGGCACTTTGCTGAGAATGGCTTCTATCTTAGCTCCTATGCTTTGCAGTTCGTTGACATCGGCACCAGTGATCTTAATGCCGACGGGGGTTTTTATTCCAGTAGAGAGCATATCGATACGGGTTTTGATAGGTTGTACCCAAGCATTGGTGAGTCCTGGTACTTTGACGGTTTGCTGTAGTTGGGCAATGATGCCATCTAAGGTCATGCCTTCACGCCATTCCTCATGGGGTTTGAGCATGATAGTGGTTTCAAGCATGGTCAGCGGCGCGGGATCGGTCGCGGTTTCGGCGCGGCCTACCTTACCAAACACGCGGGCCACTTCGGGCACGGTTTTGATTAAACGGTCGGTTTGCTGCAAGACTTCGGCGGCTTTACTGGCACTGATACCGGGCAATGCCGTTGGCATGTAGAGCAAATCGCCTTCTTCAAGTGCGGGCATAAACTCGCTGCCCATGCGGGTCATGGGATACCAAGCACTGGCCAGCGCGACTAACGCTAACATCAGGGTGACTTTAGGAAATTTAAGCACCAGTTTGAGCGAAGGTTGGTAAAGCGCGATCAAGAAGCGACTGAGGGGATTGCTGCGTTCGCTGGGAATTTTGCCGCGAATAAAGTAACCCATCAAAATCGGCACTAAGGTGATCGATAAAAAGGCCGCCGCTGCCATGGCGAAGGTTTTAGTGTAGGCCAGTGGCGCGAATAATCGACCTTCCTGCGCTTCGAGTGCGAACACAGGCACAAAGCTTAAGGTGATAATAATCAATGAGAAAAATAACGCAGGGCCGACTTCAATCGACGCTTCGGTGACGATGCGCCAATGCTCCTTAGTATCGGGTTCGCGATCATGTTCGGCTTTGAAATGTTCTAAATGTTTGTGCAGGTTTTCGATCATCACAATCGCGCCATCCACCACGGCGCCGATAGCAATGGCGATGCCGCCAAGGCTCATGATATTGGCGTTCACACCCATCTTATTCATCACGATAAAAGCGATAAGGATGGATAGCGGCAGGGTTATCACGGCCACGAGTGTGGAGCGCGCATGCAGCAAAAACAGTAAGCAGACTAAGCCAACCACCAACATTTCTTCGACGACCTTGCTAAACAAGTTGTCGACGGACTTAAGAATCAAGTGGGATCTGTCATAGGTTGGGATAATCTCAACCCCATCGGGCAGGCCCGCTTTGAGTTCTTCGAGTTTAGCTTTCACCGCATCTATCGTCGCTAAGGCGTTTTCGCCGTAACGCATCACCACAATTCCGCCAACTACTTCACCTTCACCGTCGAGTTCGGCTATGCCGCGGCGTGAGGCTGGGCCTTTGCGCACAGTGGCGACATCTTTGAGTAATAAACCTGTACCAGAAGGGCTGGTGATACCAAGGGGAATTTCACGAAAATCCTCTAGCGTCTGGCGATAGCCTTTGGCGCGCACCATGTATTCGGCTTCGGCCATTTCGATCACTGAGCCGCCAGCTTCGCTATTAGCTTTATCGATCGCTTGTTTAATGCTGGCGATATCGAGTTTATAGATCGCCATTTTATCGGGCTCAAGCACTATCTGATAGGTTTGCTCCATGCCGCCGACGGTGGCAACTTCAGACACGCCTGCCACGCTTTGCAGCTCTAGCTTGAGATACCAATCCTGCAGACTTTTGAGTTGCGATAAATCTAAATTGCCAGAACGATCGACCAGCGCATATTCATACACCCAACCGACACCGGATGCATCGGGACCGAGTGAAGGTTGTACGCCCTGGGGTAAACGGCTGCTAATTTGACTCAGGTACTCGAGCACTCGCGAGCGTGCCCAGTAGATGTCGGTGCCATCTTCAAAAATCACATACACATAGGAGTCGCCGAACATGGAATAACCACGTACGGTTTTGGCGCCAGGTACAGCTAACATGGCGGTCGACAAGGGATAAGTCACTTGTTCCTCAACCAATTTTGGCGCTTGGCCCGGGTAAGGGGTTTTAATGATCACTTGTACGTCGGATAAATCCGGCAGCGCATCAAGCGGCGTTTTGCGCAGCTCCTGTACGCCCCAAACAGTGATCATGATGGCGATAATCAGCACCATCAATCGCTGCCTGATTGACGCCTCGATAATATATTTCAACATAACGCGCTCCTAGTGCTGATGACCGCTGCTTAAACGCATTAAGCTGCCCTTGAGACTGGCTTCGGAGTCGAGTAAGAATTGCCCCGAAATCACCACCCGTTCACCTTCATTCAGGCCTGAAATAATCTCGGCTTTACCTTGGCTCATCATGCCGACTGTGACGGCCTTGGCGGTAAAGCTGTCATCGGTTTGTTTGACGATCACGCGGTTTTCTTTACCCGTCTGAATTAAAGCTTCCTGCGGGATCACGAGCACATCTTTATTCGGGCCACCGAATAGCGAGACTTTCGCGAGGGTTTTAGGTCTTAAATCTACGTCGGCATTGTTGAGAACCACTCGAACTCGCAGGCTGCGAGTGACTGGGTCAAGCTCAGGGTAGATGTAATCGATCGTGCCTTCGATGCCACTGATATTCATGGCGGGAACGGCAATTTCGGCCTTTTGACCTTTAGCAATCCAGCTTTGCTCATTCTCGAATACATCGGCAATCACCCATACCTTAGAGAGATCCACTAGGGACATGACTTCGGTCGAAGGCTGAATGTACATGCCATCACGAACGTCGAGGGCTTTAACTATGCCATCCTCTTTGGCGTAGAAAGGTACGCGATACTGGGTTTGATGTGACTCTGCTAATTGTTTGATTTGCCTGTCGTTAAAACCAAGGAAAGATAAGCGTAAACCCGCATTGCGCACCAAATCTTTGTAGCGGCCTTGGCCGTTTGCTTTGGCGGTGTCCATGGCGAGCAGGTAGTCATCTTGGGCGTTAATTAAATCGGGGGAATAGATCTCGTAGATAAGCTGGTCTTTCTTAACGGTATCGCCCACGGATTTGATCATCAGTTTTTCAATCCAGCCAGTGACGCGGGCATGGATATGGGTGATCTGGCTTTCGTCGTAATCGATTTGACCGACGGTTTCGACAAATTTCCACAGTGTGTCGCGTTCAACCTTGGCGACTTTGAGTGCCAGCGCTTGCTGCATACTGCCGGAAACATTGATATTGATTTCTTGGGTATTGCCGCCCGTTTCGACTTTTTCTAAGTTCATGCCGCAGATAGGGCAAGTGCCGGGTACGTCACTGATAATGTGGGCATGCATAGGGCAAACGTACTTGATTGTTGTCACGTGGTTTTGAGCTTTGACTAAACTGTCGGCCTTAGGTGTTGGGGTGTCGAATACCTGACTCGAAGCTTTCGCTGCCAAGGTTTGCCCATGCTCAGAGGTTTGGTGATCTGCGGCTTGATGCTGCGCATGCTCGGCCGCAGCGTTTGCGGTATCTTGTTTCTCAACTAAAAACATATTGCACTTAGGGCAGCGACCAGGCTCATGGCTGAGCACTTCGGGATGCATAGGGCAAGTGTAGGTTTTTACTTGATTTAACGAATTATTTTTAGGCGCTGTTGCAGAATTTACTGCAGCTTCGGTCGCCACGGGCTCTTGTGTGCTCGCCAGTTGGGCATGGCTCAACCAAGGCGTACCTAAGAGTAAGCTACTCAAGATCAGTACGGCTTTAGGGGTCTGCTTTTTTACGGTTTTAAATGAATTCATATGCCTCATCTCCAGCCTAGCTTAGTGGTGTTTGTGGGCGTTTTTTGCCGCACCTTCAGCCGGTTTTGCTTCTATTGCCTTTGGCTCTAAGTTCATACCACATTGAGGGCAAGTATCCTCTTTGCTGCCAGTCACTTCAGGGTGCATAGGGCAAACATGGGTATGTGCTTGTTCCTGTGGATTTGCATTGTCGTGTTGATGTGCGTGCGGCGCGGCCGTCGCAAACACGCTTGTGCTGGTCAGCAAGAATGTGATTAAGGCGAGATTAGTTAGTGTTTTCATATTATTCACTCCATCGGATTAACGGCCGAATACGAGCGCATAAACGTCAGTGAGCACAGTGGATCAAAGCGGTTCGCTTCGATAGACGAATTGATGCCACAATTTGGCATTCGGCTCAGTAATCAACGTTTTGCTAGACTCGGGTGCACGATTTAATGATAAGGCACCACAATAAACGGCTAAATAGGGCGTTAGCTTAGGGCTAACAGCATTGTCGTTTTAGCTTGGTCGTTTGGCTTTTTTTAAGGGTTTATTTGCCCAATAAGCACAAAGTAGAGCTAGGCTATCGGTGGTTTAAAGGCCGAAGACAAAGAGATAGAGTGGAAATGAGGCATAGGAGTGGCCATTGCAGTATCGCTCATGCTCACACTTGGCCAGAGGTGTGGGCTGAATAGAGTGCCAGCGACTGAAATCGTCAAACAATGACCACAATCATTTGAACATGATGTGGTGCCATCACAGCAATGCTGTTTCGCGCCGGGAAGCATTTTATCGTTGCAGCAATCCGTGTTGGCCATTGAATGTGAGTCAGAACTGTTCTCCGTGTCCATCTGCATCATTGTAGCGTGGTGCATTTGGGAGGAAACCTCATGATTCATCGCACTCATATCCATAGTGTGTGGCACCATGGCGTGACCATTAGACACGACACTTTGCCCGACGAGTGCGAGTAGAGTGAATATGACTAAAAAATAACGACTGAGTGTGTGATGCATAAGTATTCCAAATGATGAACGGCTCGAGTCTAGCATAGAGGCATTATGCTGTAATGATTTAACTCACATTTCAGCACATGCCTCAGATTAAATATTTAACTCGTCTAAATTAGAAAGCGGGATTGCTGACTAACATTTTCGCCATCAGTTGGCTGTGGCTTTGCAGTGGATATTCGCCCGCTTTGTCACCATTAATACTGAGTTGAATCGTTGGATATTTAATAAATTGACGCGCTTCAGCTTCAGTCATTATTTTGGGCTGGGTGATTTGGTAGCTATCACTCGCCTTCACATCCAGCACTAAGTAAAGCGGCGCTGATTTAACCCAGTTGCCACTATCATCGGCGCGATAATCAAATATATCCTGATATTTTAGCTCGAGCAGTACTTTCCCTGCGGAGAGTTGGATGGGTTTAAAGGGCGTGGTTGGCACACCATTGATACTGATAACACTGAGCGCATCTGTGCTATTTAAGCTGGCGGCTGTAACTGTGGTGCTACTTAATAAGGCACCGATAACGAAAGTAAGGCCTAGTAAGCTTTTGTTCAATAAAGTGGTTTTCATAATAAACTCCAAAAATTCTCTGTACCTCGTTGCGGTGCGAATATGCAGCGGCGCAATCAAAGGTGTTTAGTCGGTTTTACGTTGTAAAAAACGAAAGACGTTACAGTGAATTGGAGTTAGGAGGCGGTGTGGTGAGCCCGAGGTCGGCAGTTTGCATCGCCCAGCCTTGTATGGCAATACGCTTGCTTGCTGGGTTGGCGAAGGCCAGTTCTAGCACTGCAGGCTCAAGGTAAAGTGATGATAGGCAATGGGTTTGACAATGACTTGTCATACTATCTTGGCAGTGTTGCAAGCAATCGGATGCAGAACAATCTGGCATGGTGCAGTTCATTTCTGCATCCATCATCAGCATGGTTTGACTGCTGTGGCCATTGGTGTTGGCTGAAGTTGGCATAGCACTCACTATCGCCGATTGGGCGATTAGCGAAAATAACACTGCTATGGTGATCCAAAATTTAGCCATGATAACTCTGAAAATTGATTGCTTACCCTTAGAGACCTTAGTTAGCCCAATAAAGTTTCATATACGATTCAAATTTTAATTTTTAATGATTTATTTCTCCGCCTACTTCAATAATTAAACAAAACATCGACTGGATCACATTTCTATTTTCTAGAAATGATTTCAATAGTGATTGATTCTCAAAGGGGAAATCTCATCGCGATAATCGGTAACTTGCGATTATCGGGTGATTGCATTAGCTTTAGTTAAAGTGCATCACAGTTCAGCTAGCGGTTTTTACCAAATGACGTCCAAATAGTTAGAGCTAAGTCTCATTTTGCGCTTTTAAGGTTAATTTAATCAGCAAATTTCGGCTTAAAATCAAATTTCTAATAAATGAAAGAGCATAAACTAGTCTTATAAAAACTAATTTTGACAATTTTGGAGATAGAGTGATGAACTGGCGTGCACTATTTAAACCTAGCGCGAAATATTCAATCCTGGCGCTACTGGTCGTCGGTATTGTAGTGGGTGTTGTGGGATACTTTACCACTCAACAAACATTACACGCGACCAGTACAGATGAGTTCTGTATGTCTTGCCATAGCAATCATTCGCTGAAGGATGAAGTGTTGGCTTCTGCCCATGGCGGCGGCAAAGCGGGGATTACGGTTCAGTGTCAAGACTGTCACTTACCCCATGGTCCAGTCGATTATTTGATCAAAAAAATCATCGTATCTAAAGATTTATATGGTTTCATGACAATTGATGGCTTTAACACTCAAGCCTGGTTAGATGAAAATCGTAAAGAACAAGCGGATAAAGCGCTGAACTATTTCCGTGCGAACGATTCTGCTAACTGTCAGCATTGCCACACTCGTATTTACGAGAATCAGCCAGAAACTATGAGTAAAATGGCTGTAAGAATGCACTCAAATAACTTCAAGAAAGAACCTGACGCGAGAAAGACCTGTGTTGACTGCCATAAAGGCGTAGCACACCCATATCCAAAAGGATAAGGTTTAGCGATTCAGTTTCTTAATTGATAGCCATTAAAAAGCCCTCAATAGAGGGCTTTTTGCTGTCTGTGTGCTCGGTTAATTCGCTTGAGTCATCACCCGTTGTCGATAAGCTAACAGGCTGAAAATTCCGAAGATAAACACTTGTAGATAATCTTGTTTCGTTAATGGTAGTAAGGTCTTAAACAGCATGTGGAAAATCGCGACTTGGAAGCAATGCATCATGCAGGTAATGGCAAACAGGATATTTAAAGTAATCGCCACATTGCCTTCAAAGGGGATGACTAAGTTGTAGGCCATCATCAACCATGCAATCAGAGTGATGGCTTTACCTAAGTTAATCAATAAGGGCATGGTTTTCATCTTCGATGGGCTCAACAGTGGTTTCTGAGTGATATTGATATAAACGGTAGCTCACTTGCCCTGCATTCTTTTCTTTTAAGGCGTGCCAGCGCGAAGGGATAGCAAGTTGCGGCAATTCAGACTCGATTTCAACATAAATCAGCGCACCATCATTAAGCCAACCTTGAGAATCTAGCAGTTGAATCGTCTTTTCTGCCAATCCCTTACGAAAGGGGGGATCGATAAATACCACATCGAAACCTTGCTCGCAGCCCCTTTGCAGTACCACTAACGTATCAGCATTGAGCACTTCGGCCTTATCGCATTTAAGGGTTTGCAGATTTTCTTTTAATTGCAGGGCTGCGCCGCGTTGCAACTCGATAATTTGGGCGAAACTGGCATAGCGGGACAAGGCTTCGAGAGCTAAAGCGCCACTACCGCCAAAACAGTCGAGTACACGTGCATTGACTAAATCATTAGCCAGCCAGTTAAAGAGTGTTTCGCGAACCCTGTCTGTCGTTGGGCGTAAACCTTCGAGATCTTGGATAGGTAGACGACGCGAGCGCCATTGGCCTGCGATGATCCGCACTTGTCCACTGCCGGGTTTATTTTTGGCTGTTTGACCCTTGGTCACATTATTTTTGACCGTTCGATGATTAACCAAAGTGCCCCCGTGATTTTGCCTGAAGAAAGAAAGTGGTAGACTGTGCCACCTTAATAAAGGCCGCTATTTTATATCAAAGTCTCACTAAAAGGTGAGAAGGCTAACTGAGCTTAGCTAATTGCCGACTTTTTGGGCGTAATTGCCGAGGCAATCTGGTATAACATCAGGGTCTTATTCAAAATTCAATACTGAAGTAGAGCGCTGGAATCACACATGGCAAAGAAAGGTTTTTTCTCTTGGTTTCGTAAAGATAAGTCACAAGATGAGGTCGTCGCTGAAACGCCAGTTGTTACTCCAACACAAGATAGTGATGCAGCACAGCGTGTAGCGCAGGAACAAGTAGAGGCACAAGGGGCCATCGAGGCCGAAGCTCATGCTGAAAAACAGGCTGCAGAACAGTTAGCGGCCGAACAAACACAGGCAAAAGCCGAAGCCGAGCAATTTGCCCTTGAGCATGCCCGAATTGAATCGTTGCATTTTGCTAATCAGCAAGCTGAAGCGACACGTTTGGCCGCTGAACAACTTAGTGCAGAAAAGCATGCTGCAGAGAAGTTAGCCGAAGCACAGTCAGGAGCAGAGCAACGCATCGCAGAACAATTGGCAGCACAGCAGTTAGCGGTTGAGCAAGCCGCCGCAGAGCAATTAGCTCAAGCAGAGGCGGCGCGTGTAGTTGCCGCTCAGCTAGAAGCAGAATTACTCGCAGCGGAACAAGCTGAACTTGCCCGCTTGGCCGCCGAACAGCATGCTGCTGAAGCCTTAGCTGCAGAACAACTCGCTGGCGAAGCACTAGCACGTGAGCAAGCAGAGGCTTTAGTTCAGCAACAAGCTGAAACTGAGCAAACTGTTACAGCAGTTGCTGAATTACAACCTGAGCCGCAGGCTCGACCCGTTAAGGAAGGGCTCTTTGCTCGCCTGAAACGTGGCTTAATGCGTACCAGCGAGAATATCGGCAGTGGTTTTATCGGCCTATTTCGCGGCAAGAAAATCGATGACGATCTGTTTGAAGAACTCGAAGAACAATTATTAATCGCCGACGTTGGTGTCGAAACCACTACGCGATTAATCAAGAATTTGACAGAGCATGCCTCACGTAAGCAGCTTAAAGATGCCGAAGCTTTATATGAATTACTGCGGGATGAGTTGCAAAAAACACTCGATCCTGTCGCTATCCCGTTAGTGCCAGACAATGCTAATGGCCCATTTGTTATCTTAATGGTTGGCGTTAATGGCGTGGGTAAAACCACCACTATTGGCAAATTAGCCAAACAATATCAGAGCCAAGGTAAGTCAGTGATGTTAGCCGCGGGTGATACCTTCCGTGCTGCAGCGGTTGAGCAGCTACAGGTTTGGGGTCAACGTAATGATATTACAGTGATTGCCCAGCATACAGGTGCCGATAGTGCCTCTGTGTTGTTCGATGCTTTGCAAGCGGCCAAGGCGCGTAAAGTGGATGTATTGATTGCCGACACTGCTGGTCGTTTACAGAATAAAGCGCACTTGATGGAAGAATTAAAGAAAGTGGTGCGAGTGATGAAGAAGCTCGACCCAGATACGCCGCATGAGGTCATGCTGACATTAGATGCGAGCACGGGGCAAAACGCGATTAGCCAAGCACAATTATTCCAGGAAGCCGTAGGTGTAACGGGTATTACCATCAGCAAGTTAGATGGAACGGCTAAGGGCGGCGTGGTATTTGCGATTGCTGATAAGTTTAATATTCCGATCCGTTACATAGGTGTGGGTGAGCAAATTGATGATTTGCGAACCTTCAATTCGAAAGAATTTATCGATGCCTTGTTCACTCAAGAAAAAGCGGATAGCTAATTTATGATTGATTTTCAGCAGGTCAGTAAGATTTATCCTGGCGGCCAAATGGCGCTGGAGGATGTGAATTTTCATCTACAGCAAGGTGAAATGGCATTTTTAACCGGCCACTCGGGGGCGGGTAAAAGTACGCTGTTGAAATTAATCACGGTAATCGAGCGGGCAACAACGGGGCGCGTCGCGATTAACGGTCACGATATCGCTAAAGTCAGCCCTAAACATGTGCCTTATTTGCGCCGCAATATCGGGATGATTTTCCAGAACCATCATCTATTGATGGACCGAAGTGTGTTCGACAATGTGGCTTTACCACTGGTGATTGAGGGATTCTCCCATGGCGAAATTCGTAAGCGTGTTGCGGGTGCCCTCGACATGGTGGGTTTATATGGCAAGGAGCGGCATAACCCAATTATGTTGTCCGGCGGCGAACAGCAACGTGTTGGCATTGCCCGTGCGATTGTGAATAAACCACCTTTACTGCTCGCCGATGAGCCTACGGGTAACTTAGATCCTAAATTATCTATGGATATTTTGCGTCTGTTTGAAACCTTTAATGATGCGGGAACCAGCGTATTAATTGCCACCCATGATTTAGGTCTTATTGCACGAATGAAATATCGCACTTTTACCCTCAAACAGGGCCGTATGTTAGGTGCACAAGAGTTGCATCCTAATGTACACACTCGCAGTGCATCGACGAATAGAGGCGAAGGGCAATGAGCGATAGCGCAAAATTAACTCGCAGCAAGCTGCCTCTGTCTGGTCGGATTGTGATGTTTTTTATTCGCCATGCGCAGCAAGCAATGGCGAGCATGGGAGAGCTCTGGCGCAACCCAATATCCTCTGTGATGACCATGGCTGTCTTAGGTGTGAGCCTAAGTTTGCCTGCAGCATTGCAAGTGCTAGTTAAAAATGCCGAGACCATTACCAGTTCCTGGAACAGCGCGGCAGAGATCTCCTTGTTTATCGACGATAATCGTAGTGAACAAACGATTCAGAGCCTGCTGACTCGCATTCGGACATATCCCGAAGTGGATAAAGTGCAATATATTGATAAAAATCAAGCGCTAGAAGAATTCCAACGCTTATCTGGGTTTGGTGAGGCCTTGGCCTATTTAGATAAAAATCCTTTGCCCGCGGTCATTACCGTTACGCCTACGCCGCGTTACTCAACGCCGGTGGGCGCCCGTGAACTCTTAACTAAACTAGAGCGCGAGCCTGAGATTAGCTTTGGCCGTTTAGATATCGAATGGTTAGAACGGTTACAGGCGGTAGTGCGTCTACTCGAACGTACTGTGATGGCGATTGCCGCGTTACTCGTGCTGGCCGTGGTCTTAGTGATAGGTAATACGATTCGCTTAGCGATTATGAATCGGCGCAGCGAAATTGAAGTGATGAAGCTCGTCGGGGCAACCGAAGCCTTTATCCAGCGCCCATTTCTCTACACTGGGATTTGGTACGGAGTCATTGGCGGCATATTGGCTTGGCTTATCATCAACTTATTAGTGTGGTATCTCGATTCCGCCCTTGCCGAACTTTTAGGCTTGTATGGCAGTCAGCTTGAAATGAAATCACTCACTTTTATTGAACTGCTGCAATTGGTTGGACTTGCCTCATTTTTAGGTTGGTTAGGTTCGTATTTGTCTGTACGCCAGCATTTACGGTCGATTGAACCTTCATAATAATCAGTCGATTAAACTAAAAAAAGTGACGAAAAAAATGCTGAGTAATGAACTTTTGTTCACTTGCAATGTCTACTTCAGCGAGGTAAAAAGGGTATCTGCAAACGAGCTGAGGTTGACATACTCTGTCAATTAGCCGATAGTTCGTGAGCTTATTCTTAGGGTATTTTGTTGTTGAACCTAAGAATGCACTCGTTAAGTAGTCTGATAAATGTAGGAGAGCGAATGACCTTTCAAACGCAATCAATGGCACTGACAGTCCCACAGGACGCCAGTAGTCTAGAAGCTTATATCCATTCAGTGACTAGCATCAGCATGCTGGACGCTGAGGCTGAGTATGAGTTGGCCAAGCGTTTACAGGAAACTGGTGATCTACAAGCTGCGAAGCAACTGATTATGTCGCACTTACGTTTTGTAGTGCACGTTGCAAAGGGCTATTCAGGCTATGGTTTGCCACAGGCAGACCTGATCCAAGAAGGCAACATAGGCTTGATGAAAGCGGTTAAACGCTTCGATCCCGATGTTGGCGTGCGTCTAGTGTCTTTTGCTGTGCACTGGATCAAAGCTGAAATTCATGAATATGTGCTGAAAAACTGGCGCATTGTTAAAGTCGCGACCACTAAAGCGCAACGTAAGTTGTTCTTTAACATCCGTAAAGCGAAAAAACGCTTAGGTTGGTTCAGCGATGCAGAAGTCACTATGGTGGCTGAAAATTTAGGTGTGTCTAAGGCCGATGTGACCGAAATGGAATCACGTATGGCTGCGCAAGATCCGGCATTTGATTTAACCAATGATCAAGACGAGGAGCATGATTTTGCCCCAGTCCATTATTTGGAAGATCATTCATCGGATTTAGCGGAAAACATTGAAAACGACAACTGGGAATCGAATGCCCAAGGTCGTTTATTATCGGCCATCAAAACCTTAGACGAACGCAGCCAGCATATTCTGCGCGCCCGTTGGTTAGATGACGATAAAACCACACTGCAAGAACTTGCAGAGACTTATCAAGTGTCGGCTGAACGTATTCGCCAACTTGAGAAAAATGCCATGAACAAGCTAAAAGCTTGTATGGAAGCCTAAGTCACATCACGTGTAAAATGATTGTAACTTAACCATAAAAAAACCTGCTGCGGCAGGTTTTTTTATGGGTGAAATTTGGCTTGATGACGTTGATGATAAATCAGTGTTTAACAAGATTAGCTATCAAGGCTTTTCTATTTACTTTCAGCCCTGCCTGCTCATGATTTTCTGGCCATACATAATACTGTCTTGGGCGTTTGAAGCGGGCGATTTTGTCGGCGAGGAACAATTCGAGTTCACTTGCAATCGACTCTGTGAGATGAGTTAAACTGCCGCGAATGATGGCGGCAGGGAGATTGCCAAATTGTACATCTGGTATGGCGAAAACGATTGCATCGTCTATTTGTGGATGTTGTTTAAGCGCGGCTTCGATTTCTTCTGGCTGGATGTTTTCGCCGCCGCAGATAAACATATTATCGACGCGACCAAGAATGCGCAGATTACCATTTTCGTCCCATTCGCCCTTGTCTTTGGTGTAAAACCAGCCGTCTTGTTCAACGCACTTTTGTATTCCATCCGCGGTGAGATAGCCCATAAACAGGCATGCGCCGCGCACCAAAATCACACCATCTTCGATTTTAAGCTCACGCTTGGGGAGTAATTTGCCACTGCTGCCGTCGCTAAAAGCGTGACCTGTGGTGATCTGCGAGCCCATTTCCGTCATGCCGTAACTGGTGTAACTGGCGATATTGCGTTGCTTAAGTTGTTGGAGTAAGTCGATTGAGACTGCGCCGCCACCAAGTAATAAGGCTTTGATACTTTTAAGCTTGCTGCTCGTATCGGCGAGTAACTTGCTCAGTTGTGTGGGAACGAGAGATATGTGAGTCAACTGATCTTGGTCAATCTGCTGACCAAGGCTAAGCGCTTGATCTGGCAGGACAACACTGGCACCGACTAAGGCACAGCGGTTTAATATCGCAAGACCGCCAATATGGAATAAGGGCAAGGAGAGTAGCCAAGCATCACCTTGTTCGAGTGGGATTAAGCTGCGGGCACCTTCGGCATTGGCAATATGATTCGCTAAGCAATGCACCGCCGCTTTGGGAAAGCCACTAGAGCCTGAAGTTAAAATCACATTAGCTGGACGAGTAAAGTCGACAGGCTGGGCTAAGTCACTGCTAATGCGATTAAAATTTAAGCGCAAGTGATGACAATTCTGTAGTTCACAAACCTCAGCACTCCAAACATAGCGGATCTGATGTTCATTAATTAAGTCTTGGATCTGCGCGAGGGGGAAACGGGGCGAGATAGGAAAAAAGATTGCTCCTATATCGATGCAGGCCCAATAGAGACAAATGATCTCGAGATTATTGCTAGCAATACAGGCGAGCGGCTCACCGTTTGAGATCCTCGCAGCGCTTAGCTGCTGAGCCAGTGCGATAACGCGCTGGCTAAGCCCTGAGTAGCTAATGTCTTGCCCCGCCAACTTGATGGCTGTCTGCTGTGGAAACGCAAGCGCAGCTTGGTGCACGGGTGACAGTGCAAGCGGTTTTGATAGGCTGGCATTAGACAAACTCGTTTCCCTCACTTTTAGCTGCATCATCATTTTGTTGCATTGAATCAATGGTATGCAGTGCAATTGGCTCAAGTTGCGCGAGTGTGAGGCAGTATTTTTTACCCGATGACACGATTAAATCTTGGCTAAAGGCGCTGAGGGTATCGAGCCCAGGGATTTCATCCGGAGTGAGAATCGCGGCTAAATGAGCCAGATCATTAATGCCTAAACTGCTCTCTAGACTCGAACTGATAATGCAACGTACGCCATAGCTTTGCGCCGTATCGATTAAATTAGCTAGTTTTTCGATACTGCCGAGCAGCATAGGTTTGATGACAAGCGCAGTCAGGCCATTTTGCATTACAAACTGGTATTCTGGATCGTTGAGCGATTCATCGAGGGCGTAGGGTATACCAATTGCTTGATAAAATTCATGATTATCATGATGATTCAGGCAAGGTTCTTCAATGTACTCTATGGTCTCTAGGGGCAAGCAAGCGGCAAATTCGATTGCTTGCTCAAGTGTAAACCCTCGGTTCGCGTCTAAACGCAATTTGAGATCGGGGCGGGTACGTAAAATGCCATAAATCAGGCTTAGTTCATCTTCAATTGAAGTTTGCGCGACTTTGACTTTCACCGAACGAACATTACAGCCAAGGGCGGCAATTTTGCTATCGAGCAAGTCTCTGCTCGCATCCGTTGGATGATAAATCAAAGGGACTGTGGCCGTTTGTGGACGGATGGCATCGAGTTTGCCCATTAACTTGGCATGTAACAGACTTAAACCAAAGGCCAAAGAAGGGTAAGGGCTTTGCTCGGCGCATTCCAGCAATGTATCAATATGCTGACCGCAGAGTTGGGGTAATAATCCAGTCAAAGCCGTTTGCACTTGAGTGAGTGTTTCACGGCTGAACCCCATCAAGGCTTGTTCATCGACATCTATGCCAGAGAGTGGGGCAATTTCAACTTCGACTTGTCTATGCTCGCCACCAAGATTAGCGCTGGCACTGGCTTTTAGTACTAATCCCGCTCTGTGATCGATACGTTGCTTGCCGACGGGCAATAATACGTCGAGCGGTAGTCGATATTGATACAGGTTAAGCAAAGTTAATATCATATATTACCTACATTTTAATTCTGTCATTACCCTAGCAACTTCACTATTTTTGAGGTTAATGCCTCGGGAGCAGCTTGGTGTATGTTGTGGCCGGCGCCGTGAATACTATGGACGAGGATGGGCGCGTGTAATTGCCACTCTTGGGCGAGGGCGTGGAACTTAGCATCTTGGTTGCCAGCAAAGAAATGGCACTCACAGGTAAGCTGCAAAGGTACATCCCACATCGATGCTTGGTGTGCGAGTGAGGTGGCTATGAATACCTCTTTAAGCCGCTGTTTAGGATGCAGATCTAATGCTGGAGAACGATGCTCGATTAAGGTTTTTCGTTTGGTAGCCGTCATATCGGCAAATACGGGCTGCTGATACCACAAGCTTAAAAAGTCTTTGCTATTCAGATGCAGTAAACGCTCGGCCCACTGAGTATCATTTTTGATTCTGGCAAGTTTTTCTTGCGGGTCTGTAAGTCCAGGATGGCAGGATTCGAGGTTTAGGCTCAGTAGTCTTTCTGGATAGGCTTTGGCAAGGTGCAGAGCAATACGGCCACCGAGAGAATAACCGTAGAGATGGAATTGACCAATGTGAAGGTCATTCAGGTGTGCCAACACATCTTCAACACATTGGTTAAATCCATTTAATTCGGTTGGCTTCAACTCCCTTTGGTTATCCCCATGGCCCGGCAGATCTAAGCAAATACAGTGAAAGTGCTGGCTTAGCGCAGGCATTAACGGCAACCAGTCGGCCTTAGTGCCTAAAAATCCATGCAGTAGCACTAAGGTCGGTAGTGAAGAATTGCCGTAACGGGCCATGGTTGGCATTAGCTTTGTTTCACCCACAAGTTGAGCTCGGCGATTTGGTCGCTGGCTTGTGTTTGACTTACATTGACTTCAATGATCGAAGCCCCCTGAAAATCCAGCGCTTCATTATAGCTATCTTGAAAATCGGCTAAATTATCCACTTGATTATAGGGCAAATTAAACATAGCTGCGGCGTAGCCAAATTCTAAACCGTGGCTGAGTCGATAATAATCGCTACGGACTTGTTCATTGGGAACGGGCAATAAGTTAAAGATGTTACCGCCATCGTTATTGAGGATCACGATCACCAGCGGGCTGGTTAAGCCTTTAGCGATGGCCAGCGAGTTAAGATCGTGCAGTTGTGATAAATCACCGATGATTAAACTCGTGGGTTTGCCTTCATGGGCCGCAATACCGCAGGCGGTGGCGAGTAATCCGTCAATACCCGATGCGCCACGATTAGTATAAGTGGTTGCCGTACAACAACTGACAGGGGCATACATGTCGTACAAGCGTACAGGCAGGCTGTTGCCGATAAAAAGCTGCTGTTCTAGCGGACGAGTATTGGCGATGGCGCGCACAACTTGTGCTTCACCAAATTCCCCTTGGTCGATATTGCGCACAAATAAGTTATGCAATTCATCGTTATAGGTGATTAGGGTATTCGCCCAGTTTGCCGAGGATGAGCGATACCAATTTAAGGCTGCAAACTGCTGTGCATTCGCGTGCCAAATGTGTTTAGCATTGTGGCTAGGGTCAAGCCTGTCTTGTTCTGGTAAAACCTGCCAATAGCTGTGCCAATTTTGCTCGGCGAGATAACCTATCAAGCGTTTTGATAATAAACGGCCGCCGAATACGAGTACACGATCCGCTTCCTGCAATAGATTGCGCGCCCTTGGATGTTGCAGCAGTTGATCAATATTACCTATTGCCGCGGGATGCTGACGCAGTTGCGACTGGGCATCGGTAAGTAATGGCCAGCCGATTTTTTGCGATAGGGCAATGAGCTGTTGTGGATCTTGTTCAGGCGTGAGAGTACCGACAACGATCACCCCTTTACCGTGGACGAACCGCATAATGGCATCGTCACTTGGGCCGCTCACCTGTTTGCTCTTACCGTATTGGGTATACGGGCGTGCGAGCTGTAGCCAAGTTTGCAATGGTTTGAGATAAGGTGATTCGGCATCGAGAATCGCGCCACCGAGTTCACTCGGATACAAGGGCTCCCGGTACATGCAGTTGATATGCACTGGGCGAGTTTGATTCGCCACTGCTTCATCCACTGTGGTAAGCAACGCCTGCGGTGCGATATGTGTATCCGGTGTTGGCAAATTCACTTGAGTGGCATAATTCGCAAAAATTCCCGGTTGGACTATGGCTTGATTAGCACCGCAGCCGAGTAATTCTGGCGGACGATCGCCACTTAAGACGATTAAAGGTACATGGGTCAGCCACGCCTCCACAATGGCAGGGTACAAGTTGGCGACTGCTGTGCCTGAGGTCGTAATGATGGCGACCGGTGCGCGGCTGGCTTTGGCTAGACCTAAGGCCATAAAGCCGAGCCCACGCTCATCGAAATGTAAGTGACGCTGGAGTTTAGTTTGCTGGGCGGCGGCGAGGGTTAACGGTGTTGAGCGCGAGCCCGGCGCCATACACACATGTTGCACGCCAAGACGTGCTAACTCCTCAAGAATAAGGGCGCCCCAAATAAGATTAAGAGTGGCTGTATTTTCGGTCCGCATAGCTGAATCTATTAGGATAAAGATGGGCTTAGTGTAACGTGTTTATGCTCCAAGATGTATGCTTGGTTTAACAATTCTCGAGTGGATCGCATGGGGGCTGAGGTGGAGCCTAAGCTAAGGCAGAGGATGCCTGTCACCTCGTGTATCGGTGGTTTGTTGTTTGGATATGTTGAGCTATTACTTGGCTAGATAATACGATCGACGATTTTTTTAATCTCTCCGCTTAACCATTTCAAGTCCTCATTGATTGCATTAGGCTGATTTTTTTGCACTAAGAAAATCGTTGGGGTTTCTGTATCTGCATATAAACGTTCTGCTTCATACTGCGATAGTTGACACGCATGCAGTTCAGGAACATCGCTCACCATTTCGTAAACTATCCGATAAGGCAATAGGGAGACTGCATTACTTTCGCTTAGATATTCAAACAAACTTGAAATACTGGTAATGGTAATTTCAGTATTGAGTTTAATGCCATTCGTTATGCAAAACTCTTGGTATGGACTCAATTTGGTGCTGGGATTACCAAGATCCGTATTGACATAGGGGTATTCCGCAATCGTTTCTAGGGTGATTTCCCGTTTAAAAATAGGATGATGCCTGCTAGCAATCAGGTAGAGTTTGTCCATACGTTGCAATTCTGTCGTTTGCAGTTTATCGCCGAAGGCGGCAACATCGGCAGCACTTTTATTGCAACAAATACCTAGGGTTGTATCACCATTAATAATGTCTTGAGTCGTATGCATAGACCAAGGGTTTATATTAATGTGCATGGGTTTTTGCTCTTCTTTAATAGCCTGCATCAAGGCCTTAGGGAAGGTGTAGGCAATTAATCCTGGCGCTGCTATTTCGACATGCGTCTTAACTTGGCGAGTGTTTGCTATTCTGGCTTTTTGAAACTTATCAGTACACTCAATTGCTTCTTTTGCAATTGGATATAAATGAGTAGCAAACTCATTTGGGAATAAGCCATATTTACGACGGATAAATAACTCATCACCAAAAATTTCCCGTAGATTTTTAAGGCTACGGCTGATTTTAGGAGCTGGAATGTCTAGCGCTTTCGATACATAGGTTGCTGACTTGTTCTCATATAATGAAACAAGTATTTTTAAACTCAGAATATCGAGGCCATCCATGTTACTAATGTGCATTTTTTATATTCCTTAATATTGAGCAAATACTTAAATCAACGCCTAATTATGGTGCTAATTAATAATTTTAATGTGAAACTAATCCCAAGTTTTGGATCTAGATTTTATCTATGTGTATCAAAGGTTTTTTTGTTTTATTTTTAATGTTTAAAATGGTTTTTCATAAAATTTAAAATTTCAAAAACTAATATTTACATATTTAAAATGCAAATGCTGAATTATCAAGTATCAATATTTGTATTTAAGATTTACATAATTTTGCAATGTGACGCGCAATGTAAATCATTGTTTATATTTAAGTTGTTGTTTGCAAGTGTGACATGCATCAAGAAAAAATAAGTGTTTTAAAATAATACTAAAGTTGCTTTAAAGGAGATAACAAAAAATAAATTAGTTTTTGGAGGCGTGTATGAATACTTCAGTCATTTTCAGCTATGCGTTTATGTACTTCGTACTATTCGTAGCAGTACCATTCGTGTTTGTGATGTTTGTCATGACTTGCATTAAGTTTTTTAAAGCAGGTCCTGATGAAGCCGCACATCATGAGATGAAACTTAAACCAGTATTGTTTGATAAACAAAGCTTCAATTTTTTTAAATCATTAAAAACAGTTGTTGAAGGTAAATACGATGTTTGTTGTAACGTGCCATTAGACACTGTATTTGAGATGGACAAACATGATACGGAATTAAATCATGAATGCCGACTCGATTATGTATTGATCGACCATGATTCATCTGAAGTGAAAATGGTGATCAGTGATTTTGGCAAAGAAACTAACTCACCACTGAAAAAACTGTTTAGCAAGTTCAATATCAGTTTCATTGAAATGAACCAGCATAAACAGTGGGATACTCAGAGTCTTAAGCAAGCCTTGGCTGTGTGATCTTGACCGTCGGGTTCGGAATTATCCGAACTCGACCCCTTCTTTACCTTCCTACGGATAAATGTGAGGACTTCCTATGTCCAAAAGACAATGGCTGTGGTCGTTACGCTTAGGTGCTGCTGCGTTGCTTTTAAGCTTTTCTGCAATGAGTGCTGAGCCAGCCAATCAAATTAACAGTGATGCTTGTATGAAGTGTCACAAGCGTAATGGTCAAATGTTAGGGCATCATGGTCAAGATGCGATGAAAATGAGCTGTTCTTCCTGTCATGGAGAAAAGGGCGACCACCCTAAGAAACCGAATGATATGGTGGTCTTTGGTATGGAAGAATCGTCGGATCTGACGGTTCAGCTGAGAGTGTGTCAGAAATGTCATACCAAGAAAAAACTCAGTGGAGCAGATTGGACGCATAACGTACATGCTCAAAAAGTGCCTTGTGCCGCCTGCCATAAATTACATAGCCCAACGGATCCAATGGCGGATATGACGCCGAAGATTCGCAGTGAGCTATGTAGCAGTTGCCACACTGGCAAGCAGGAGTAGGTTATGGAAAATTCAAAAAGAAGATTTCTAAAAGGCACCTGTGCCTTATTTGCCGGCGCTACAGGTGCATCATTACTCGCCACAGTGAATGCATCGGATAGTGTTAAAGCAGAGCCTGATGTCAAATATGCACTTATTCATGATGAAACTAAGTGTATAGGTTGCCAAGCGTGTGAGGTGGCCTGCCGTGAAGTGAATAATGTACCCGAAGGTGTGTCTAGGCTTCAAATTAAGCAAGCGGGTCCTTTTGGCGAATACCCTAATCAGTTTTATCACTTTAGTCGCAAGTCTTGCCAGCATTGTGAAGACGCGCCCTGTGTAAATGTATGTCCAACGGGAGCTGCATTTATTGATAAAGAAACGGGTATCGTTTCTGTCGATGCATGGAAATGCGTAGGTTGCCAATACTGTATTGCAGCTTGTCCTTATCAAGTCCGTTTTATTAATCCTGTCACCCATGCGGCGGATAAGTGTGATTTCTGCCGAGAAACTAACCTAGCTCAAGGTAAACAACCTGCCTGTGTTGCTGCTTGCCCAACAAAGGCACTCGTGTTCGGTAATTTAAAAGATCCGACTTCTGAGGTTGTTCAAGTTCTGCGGTCTAATCCAACCCAGCGCACTAAGGTTGATCTTGGAACGAGACCTAAATTGTTCCGTATCGTTGCAAAATCAGGGGAGGTGATACTATGAGTGCCCTACATTTTGATACCTTAGTGTGGCATTGGCCGATTGCAATTTACCTGTTTTTAGCGGGTGTATCTGCGGGAGCCATGTTCTTCGCCGTACTGTTGAAACATTTTGTTTTGAAGCAAAACGCCTATCAGTCTGGTTTTGTGCGAGCCGCTTGTATTGTCGCGCCTGTAGCTGTGATGGCCGGGTTAGGGATATTGGTCGCAGACTTAACTAAACCTCTCGATTTTTGGAAGATTTTGGTGTTCTACAACCCTAAATCTGTCATGTCGATGGGCGTGCTTATTCTGCTGATTTACCAAGTATTTATGTTTATGTGGATTGGTTTGACCTTCCGTAAACCTGTTGATGCTTGGTGTGAAACACGCTTTCCTATTGTGCTTAAGTTGACCGCATTATTGGCTCGATTTGAAGCGACAATTACAGGATTGCTCGTGATTCTATCCTTGGCATTGGGCGCGTATACAGGCTTCCTGCTCTCGGCCTTGCCAGGCTATCCCATGCTTAAAAACCCTGTGTTACCTCTGCTGTTTTTGGCATCTGGTTTGTCTTCCGGTGCGGCATCATCTTTACTCGGTGGCGTGTTGATGAATGGTAAACCTAATGACAAAGAGGTGCACTTTATCCACAAGGTTGAAATCCCACTGATTTTAGTTGAAATCGTGCTGATTTTTACCTTCTTTATGGGCTTAGTGCTAACAGGTGGACAGAGTAAAATAGCCGCCTTTAATGCCTTAGGGTATGGCTTCTGGGGATGGATTTTCTGGCTTGGTATTATTGGACTCGGTTTGTCTGGACCATTGGCGATGAATCTGTTTATGACGGCGACATCTAAACGGAAATGGGCCTATGTGGCGGGGACGGCTTGCTTGAGCTTGATAGGGGTATTACTGCTACGTAACTTCATACTCTATACAGGACAAATGACGATCGCTTAAGGCGTGCCGTTAATTAATGACGAAAAAATCATAATAATCAATGGAATCGACGGATCGCGGAAACAATGTCAAAGGAAAACATTGTAGATGAGGCCCTTGCGGCGCTGGCTGAGCTCTCAAGGGTTAAGTCTAGCCGCGGTTGGTTGTGTAACAGGGAGGTCGCTGGGCAAGGATGCCATATTTTACACTTCAATATTTTGCCCTGCCTCCAAACGGGCCTCGCCACCTTATTCCTAAGGGTGGCGTTTCTTGTTTTAGGGAGGCACGATTTACTCGCCGAGGTTATTAATCCATTCACTCATTACCACATGGGTTTTGATCTTGATGATGTCAGTGTGAGTGTCGATATACTCACGGATCTCATGCAGGCGGCGCATCGAAGGCGCATGCACGTACACGAGTAAATCCATATCACCAGAAATACCACGGCAGGTAATCACTTCGGGAATCGCTTGGAATACGTGTACCACGTCGGCGCAACGTGGACATTGATGCTGGATTTCGAAATAAGCCGATACTCCTTCTTTTTGCGACTCACTCAAGAGCACTTGATAGCCACGGATCACTCCCGTTTGTTCGAGCTTTTTTATGCGCTCGGCTACCGCGCTGCGGGAAAGGTTCACCTGTTCGGCGATATTCGACACGCTCTGGCGTGCATCCTGACGCAAACTATGAATGATGGCCGTATCGAATTTATCCAAGGGTGACTCCAGTGAAAATGGCTATATTGAATCTGTGTGTTATTTTGCCATTGGTTTGAATAACCACAGAATTTGCTGAGTATTTTTGCTTAAAATTTTACCAAAATTTAAGCTGGCCGTCATTTTGATGGAAATAACGTTATTTGCCGCGATTTTGCCGGTATTGGACGTGGAGAACACTGAAATTAACGGCAGATTGTAGGGCGAAATCTCATTATACTGACAGCTCAAAAACCACAGAATATTAACAGATGAATTCAAATAGCGGAACTATAGGTCGTTGGCAAGGTGCGGGTTTAATGGCGACCACTTTGCTCGGTACAGGGGTATTTATTTTGCCTCAGATGACTATTGAAAAAGCGCATTCTGGCGCCTTAGTCGCATGGATCTTGTTAACCTTGGCCATTATTCCAGTGGCACTGGTCTTTGGTCGTTTAGCGAGTGTATTTCCACATGCCGCAGGCCCCGCTTACTTTGTCGAGAAAGCCTTTGGTCGCACTGCTGGTCGAACAATTGGACTGATCTTTTTACTGGTTGTGCCCATGGGGGCGCCGGCCGCGATTTTGATGACCTTCCAGTTTGTGAATGCCTTAATACCGATATCTGGTTGGTCCAAGGTTGGTGTTGAAATACTCGTGATTTTTGGCTTGTTTCTGATTAATTTAAGAGGCATCCAAGTGTCGGCTAAGCTGCAATTTGGCCTGACACTTTGCATTGTCGCCGTTGTTGTGGTTTTGTTTGGTGCGAGTAGTTTTCAGCAAGGTCATCTCACGACACTTGCTAGCCATGGTATGCCTGAAATGCCAACCGTGATGATTGCCGCTGGCATCGCTTTTTGGAGTTTCTTGGGTATAGAAGCTATGACGCATCTTGCCGATGATTTTCGTCGTCCGCAGCAGGATATGATCCCCGCTATGATGATGGGCACAGTGCTGGTGGGCGTGATTTATGTGGCTTGTACACTTTTATTGCTATTAGTGCCGACAGATAAAAGTGTTGCCATGATCGGCGTGTTTGACCAACTACTCGGTGGTTACGGCGCACAAGTGATTGGTGTGTTAGGTATCGCAAGTGGATTGGCAACCGTTAACGTGTATGCGGCCAGTGCGGCACGTCTGGTCTGGAGTTTTAGTTGTGAAGGCATTTTACCGCGCTTCTTTGCCGTTAAGAATGCTCATGGTGTACCTATTCGAGCACTTGCTGCGCTGTTATCTGTGATGGCAAGCGTTATCGTACTGACTTATTTTACCGGGCAAGAGTTAGAGCACCTTATTGCATGGAGCAACGGCGTATTTGTGGTGATCTATTTGATGGCTATGCTCGCTGCCGCTAAGTTATTACCACGGCACAATTGGCCGCTGGTGGCGCTGGGTTGTGCGTTTTGCTTAGTATTAGGTTTTGCCCTAGGTGCAAGTATGTCCTACGTGCTTGTGTTGATCTTAGTGGTCGCGCCATTTTTGTGGTGGCAAAAGACCCATATTAGTCGCAAACAAAGTTTGGCGTTACCTGAGTAATATTCGCACCCTCTGGGGCTAAATCAACATGATGGGTTAATTAAAAAAGCCCCGAACTCTTTATTGTCATAAGAGTTTGGGGCTTTTTTGTGTGGCTTAGTGGATTTCGAAACTGGATATGATTGAGTGCGATTAAATTGAATGAAATAAAGAGGTAAACCTTAAGTCTGATGGCCGCCAAGCTTTGTTGCCGAAGGACTGCACATTACTGATATTTAATGTATCTCGGTGAGCGAGGCGATAACTTGTGTTCTATATTTTGATCATTCATACGGAAGGAGAATAAATATGGATTCAGCTGCGTTGCTCAATCGTGTCGATGAGTTACCTAGGTTACCTAAGGCGATCAGTGAATTGTTAGATGCGGTCAATGATGACAATGCGACAGTAAAAAGCATTGCCACTAAAGTTTCACACGATCCCTTAATTAGCGCTAGGGTGTTACGCCTTGCTAACTGTGCCCACTATGGACGCAGTCGAGAGGTTGGCACTATCGATGAAGCTGTTGTGCGTCTTGGGATGCAAACCCTACGAACCTTAGTGCTAGCATCGGCGGTGATTGGTGCCGTCCCTAAGTGTGAAGGAATAGATTTAGCCCAGTTTTGGGGGCAAACCTTTGAGATTGCGCTTTATAGCCAAGAAATGGCAAAGCGTTGTGGCGCAGTCCCAGAAGAAGCTTTTACTTGCGGTATCTTACATCGTATTGGCGATCTATTGATTGTGGCAGTATCGCCTGAAGATGCGGCGAAAATTGCCGAAGCTGTGGCGCAGGGTAAAGATAAGCATCAGTTTGAGCGCGAGTTACTTGGATATGATTCCCCTGATATTGGCGCATTACTAGCGAAAAATTGGAAGTTTACACCAGCGTTAGTGCAAGGCATTTTGTATCAAGACCACCCTAAGGATTCAAACCCATTTTCAAAACTTGCTGCGTTATTATGCTTATCTTACAAAGTTCTAGATGAGTGGGATACGATTGAGGATGATGAAAAAACCAGTTGGTTATCTCAATTAGCGACTAAGAAAGGATTGAAGATGGAGATGGGCGGGCTAAGGACTAAGTTGACTGAATTACACGGTTCGGGATATGAAATCGGTAAAGCGTTAGCTTAGGAGCTTGTTTAGCTTAGTGTTTTGGTGAGTAGGGCGGCAGTAAAAATATTTTTAGCCAAAGAGCGATATCAATTTAGTCTTAAGAAAGCAATCGCGTGAATGGGGAACGGGTGTTTCGCATTCACGCTTTTTTATGGGCTTTTGTTGATTTGCACTTTGATTGAATAGTGGATGTGGCTAGCCAGTTTGTTGGGTTGCAGCTATGGCAAGATTACGCATTTGGATCAACTCGCTGTGTTTGAGGTGCAACAAATCGGCGGTGCGTCGAATGATCTGGTCTTCATATTGGGATAGCTGGCCATCGGCGTAGGCCAGTTGCCACATTGCGAGCAACAATTGCTGCTTTTGCGCTAGGCTAAATTCAGCGTTAATGGCTGAGGTGAATTCAAAGAGTGAGGTCGCGCTGCCTTGTACGCTTTTAGCTTCATCAATCAGTATCTTAGCGTCTACTTCTGACATTGATAAGGTATCGGTTAGCAGCTTAGGTAATAAGGCTTCTTCCTCTGCCGTTAAGGTCTCATCGGCAAACACGACTTCAAGTAACATACTCGCTGCGGCCAGTTTAAGTTGATGTGCCTTGTCTTCAGGGGAGACTGCTTGAGTATGAGCTTCAAAAAATCGTCTTAATTTCGCAATCATATTTGGCGGTTCTCATGCTGGAGGGAATATAAAGTAGAGTCGATTGGGAAGTGAAAGTTCACCCTAAACCTTGTATTGCTTAGGGTGAGGTAAGACTGAATTACAGTAGCGAGTTCAGACCTTTCACCAGTAAGTCTGAGGTGCCTTCAGTGCCATTGGTATCTAAGTAAGACTTAGCTATGTTGATCATTGGCATTGCTAGATCTTTAGAAATGCCCAATTTTTCAAAGGCGTCTAAAACCATAGCACTGCCTTGCAGTGATGAACCTAAATCACCCGCTTTGGATAATAAGCCAGAAACACCCGATTTTGAGTCCAATTTAGGCGCAGCGGCGAGCAAACTATCGGCATTAGGAATGCTGGCAGCCAGTTTTGAGTAGTCGGTTGTTCCTAGGCTTGATTGCGCTAAGCCTAATAAACTGCCTAAGCCACCTTCGGCTTGAGTTTGGTTTAAACCCAATTGTGACATGACGCTGCCAACTAAATCATTCGACTGAGTTGCCGCTGCTGTAGTGGTCGCTTTTTCAGTTTTGGCTTGAGTTCCTGCCAAGTTATCTAACCAGCCTGCACTGGCGGGCGCCGCTAAAATACAAGTGCTGAGGAGGATAGAGAAGGTCAGAGTGTGTTTCATATGGAAGCGTCCTTTGATGGTTTGCGCACGAGTTCGCTGGACAGTTTAGCGGGTTTGTCACTTTTGTTGCAGTAGTTTTCTGTGATTTACGGTTCACACTGGTGATTTCTACTGTGCATTGCCAAGGGATTTTCGGTATCCTTAGCGGCAATTCTAAGTGTTAATTCATTTCAATTATTTGGAAAGTCGCATGTCACTATCCGCAATTTTGTCAGAAGCCTATAACTTCTTCCGTAATCATCTGGCGCAACTCGCTATGCTGACGATCCCATTACTCTTGATCCAAGTGGGGATCCAGTTATGGCTTGGTATAGAGATGAGTAAAGTTGATCTAGAAAACCCACAGTTTGGCGCGCCGCATATGATCGCCATGATGCTGTTACTACTTACTTTTTCGGTATTAATTGCCGCTTTGACTCTGTTTTTAGAACTGCGCTCACAAGGGCATAGTCCTTCAGCGGGAGTGGTGTTGAAGGCGAGTTTACCTTTTGTTCCACCATTATTATTGGCTGGGGTGTTTTCTGGTCTAGCGATTTTAGCACCAGTGATGCTGTTTGCCGCCTTCGGTCCTGTGTGGCTGGTAGGATTGGTAATTAGCTTCTATCTCTTTGCGCGTTTAGCCTATGTGAACTTTATGGTTGTGGTTGAGCGCTTAACACCGCTAGAAGCGATTAAGGGTAGTTTTAGTTTTAGTGGCCCTATCGTACTGAAAACCATTGCATTATTGATGTTATATTTACCACTCTCAGTCATAGGTAGCCAGCTTTCTGGGTTAGCGTCCATGGGCGGATTACCTGTGCAAATGTTAGCGGATACTTTTATGTCTTTTATTGGATTATTCGTTAACGTCGCTTTGTTCCGCTTATATATGGTGTCGAAAAAACCAAGCGTCGAATAGTGCAACATCAATTCAGCCTGCAGGGAATCACTCATGGGGACGAAAACAGTCATTAAGGATAGTGAGTTTATCCACGATTTTTCGGTCTCCTTGAGTGATGATTACCTCAAGGCGAAAAGCTATGTGCAGGATGTGCCGACACAGTCGCTGCTGCACATTCGCAGTTTTACCCATAAACTTACAGAGTTACTGGGGCAAGATAAGCAAATCGCGTTTTCCAGTCCGAATTTATACGATAGGATCGAACAGCTAAATCAGCGGCGCGTGATTGATGTGAAGACCACTCGTGCCCTGCATCGATTGCGTGCCGACGGTAACCGCGGTGCTCATCCTGAGAAATACCATCTCACCCAAGAACAATTACTCGCGCTAGCGCAAAAATCCATTAAAGATGTCCTGACTTTAGTTGAGCACTTGTATCCTAAGGTTAAAGGTCGAGTTGCCCCTGACTACTGTTATGAAGCGACTGACGCAATGACGGTGAGGGACTTATGTTACCGCGCTGTGATGGAAGATGACCCGCAAGCGCAGTATTTGGTGGGGATATCGTTTAAGATCAAGGCTTTGATACTGAAAGAACAAGAACTGCTCAAAGAGCAAGAACTTGCGGCAGAAGCCGAAGCTATATCAAGCCAAGATTTATCCACAGTTTCACCTCTAAATACCATTTCTCACATTAGCGCAGCTGACAGTTTTGCCCGAGCGGCCTATTGGTTTTCCCTTGCGGCACCTAAGCACATGGAAGCCTTACATGAGCATGGCGTAGCACTGATCCACGGTTATCAAGGCGCGCCAGAAGTGGCTAAAGGTGAACAGATCATTGCCACTGCAGCAGCAGCAGGTGTGGTCAATGCGATGGCGTTATTGGGATATTTTTATCTTGTAGGCAGTGAGTCGTTTCAACCCGACAGCAAGTTAGCACAGCAATATTTACAAGGTGCGGCAGATGGCGAGCAAACCGAAGCGATGGCGAATCTAGGTGTATTGCATTACCAGCAAAAGAACTTAACTCAAGCTTATCATTTTATAAGCAAAGCCGCGCAAGCAGGTTATCCCCATGCTCAGTATCATTTAGCATTAATGCTTGCCAATGGAGATGGTTGTACTCGAGATATGATTGCCAGTGAGCATTGGATGGCCGAAGCTGCCGAGCAAGGACAACTCGATGCTATGCTCACGCGGGCGCAACATATGCTCAATGATGACAATGCCTTTGGCAGTGATTTGACTCAAGCTGAGGATTATTTGCGCCAAGTGATCAAATATAGCCACAGTGTGCCTGCGATGATTGAGCTGAGTATGGCACTGGCCGACGGTATCTTAGGGCGAATTGATGTCGTTGGATCTGCGGCTTTACTTAAGCTGGCACGGCAAAATGCCAATAAAAAAGAGGCGGATATTATCGAGCCTCTGTGGCGTTCACTGGTATTACAGATTGAAAATGTGCTTGAGGTAACCCAAGATCCCGCCGAAATTCATAGCCTTAAACGCGCCCAGACCTTACTCGCTTGAGCGCAGTTTTGCTTCGATTGAACTAGTGTTCATCCTCTTTATGCTCAAAAGTGCGCCCTTGATGGCGTGCCGCATTAGATTCCCTAACAATAGTGTCAGATCCATAAACCTGACTCTGCGGCTCCTCTGTCGCGTGGGCATGCTGCGTTGCGTTTGCCTGAGCCTGATTAAATTTAGCCAACTGACGTGCCATATAAAAACGGCTAAATAGGACTAAACAACCGAGCGCAATGGCGCCAAATAAGAGCACGAAGGGCAATAAAAATAGTGATAAACAAATTAGGCTAATGCTAATTGCCATCGCTAACCAAGCCCGTGGGCCAGAAATTCGGGTCTGCAGTGGGCTCTGTTGGAACTGTTGAAAAATCATAAGAACTCCTCGATAGGCAGTGGACATTTAGTGTGCAATAGCGAGTGCGTCTAGGTCACGTTAATCTTGATTAATTTACTTTATTTTACTCCAGAGGCCATTTGGGTGTTGCGCATTACTTTGATATGTGATCGCATGCCTATCTATATGTTGTTGCTCGAATAACGGTTGGTTAATTATATGTGTTTGCTAAAATCTTTTTGATGTAAATCTGAGCAATTTCTTTGCTAACTGTACAGAATATGAGAAAATTCAGCTCAAATTTAACTGCAGTTTTAACTCAGTTAGCCGCCTTATTATATTGGTTGTAAATGTTCGTTCGACCCGCTCAAACACCCTCTTGTTTCACTGCTTTGTTAATTAATTAGACGCCAACATGAACTCATATTCGCTCAAGCAAAAAATTCTGTTCTCTGTCGTGGCAGCCCTTTCACTCGTGATTGGTTTGTTGTCATGGCAAAGTTATTCCAGCCAAAAATCCCAGCTGTTACAAAACAGCCTAGAACAAGTGCAGCGCTTAGGTGAACAGCAGGCTGAGCGGATCCAAGAATGGTTGGCTGGCCGCCAAGATATTATGGGAGCCCTGGCGAACAAAGTTGAAGGTGACAGCCTCAATACACTTCAACAAGCACAGGCATCGGGCCGTTTTCAGCTGACCTATTTTGGCTCTCAAGCAGGGCAAATGTTGGATTCTGATCCGAGTATTGATCGTACGGGCTATGATCCTCGCAGCCGCCCTTGGTATCAACAAGCCATCAGTGAACGCGGTCTTATTTTGACAAAACCTTACGTGGATGTTGCATAAACATTCTGGTTGTGACTATGGCGCAGCCTACCGCACAAGGTGTTGTGGGTGGTGACTTATCTATCGCAAGCCTAGTTGACGGTGTTAATCGGATGAAGTTACCGGCAAACGGTTATGCCATCATGATGCACAAAGACGGCACAGTGATCGCTTATAAAGATCAAGCTAAGACGATGAAACCTATAGGTGAAATCGACAACGAGCTTAATCGCAACTTACCGGAACAGAGCCGTGCAGCGGGCACTCTGTTGCCTATGTATTTTGAAAATGAAGGACGTGACAAATTAGTCTGGAGCGTTGATATCCCTAATACAGATTGGGAATTAGTGTTAGTGCTTGATAAGGAAACGCTAGAAGCGCCATTGTCTAACCTATTACTCACTCAATTGGGTCTCTCTGCACTCGTACTGTTGCTGAGTGTGTTAGCCATTTCTTGGTTAGTTGGCATGTTACTGGGTCCTCTGAGTCGAGTATCGCAAGCTCTTGCGCGTATTGCCGATGGTAATGGTGATTTAACTCAACGTATTTCAGTCGACACTCAAGATGAAGTGGGCGTGCTTGCCGACAGCTTTAACCGCTTTGTGGGCAGTCAACATCAGCTGATCAGCCATATTCGCCAATTAGCGAATGAGTTAGATGCCGATGCTGAACGTAGTCTTGCCACCACGCAAACTTCAGTTGCGGAGTTACAACGTCAACAGCAAGAAGTCGCTATGGTCGCGACTGCGGTAACTGAAATGGCGAGTGCGACTAATGAGATCGCAGCCAATGCTGAGAACACGGCAACAGCGGCTCAACAGTCTGCAGCGAGCAGTTTACAGGGCAAAGAGTTAGTGAATAAAACTCGTAACTCGATTAATTCACTCGCAGATGAAGTGACTCAAGCAACGGATGTCATTGGCGATTTAAGTCGTCACGCTAAGTCTATCTCGAGTATTCTGGCGACAATTCAAGGGATTGCAGAGCAAACTAACCTGTTGGCGCTTAACGCAGCCATTGAAGCGGCTCGTGCTGGCGAGCAAGGCCGTGGTTTTGCGGTCGTTGCCGATGAAGTTCGAGTACTATCGCGCCGCACACAAGATTCGACTCAGGAAGTACATACCACGATTGAAACGCTACAACGCACTACCGCTCGAGCAGTCAGCTTGATGGAAAGCAGCCAAGTATTAGCGGGTCATAGCGTAGAAGATGCCAATGCGGCGGCAAAAGCCCTTGAAGAAATTACGCAAGCGGTCAATGTGATTTCAGATATGGCAGGCCAAATTGCTACCGCAGCGGAAGAACAGACTCAAGTGACGGGTGAAATAACCCAGAATACGGTTGCGATTAAAGATGTGACCGATGAGATTACCGCATCGGCCATGGCAGATTTGGCACAGGCGAGGGGCTTAAAAGCTCGCGCTAATGACTTGAATGCGCAAGTCGCGACATTTATTCTTTAGTTGCCTTAACTCGATTTTTTGAATAATAGATATTTAAGTAAATTTCAATCGTAGGTTTACAATAACTAATAGTTTTCCTCCGCGCCTTAGACGGCGCGAAGGTATTACTTTTTAAGTTTTTTGTGACGAGACAATAGTTAGTTGATTATACCTTTATTTAAAGGTGCCATTCTGTTTAATTTTTACAAGACTTTAAAATCAATTAATAAATATTTTAATTTGCAATTTTTGGTTGAATTTAATTTTTAGTTGTTTGCATTAATATGCATTTTAAGCCTTTTTAATGTTTTGCACTTATTTAAATTTAGCTAATTTAGTTTGTTTTTTTAACTTAAATTTATTCTTTAATTTATTTATCTTTCATGGTCAACGTGAAATAATTAAGTTATTTTACGTCTCTAAGTAAACTCACTGCTGCTAAAAATAGCTGTTGTTATATTTGGTCGGTATGGTTATCAGGTCTTTATTTGTGAAAAATATATTATGAAATCATTTTCATTAAAGCAGAAAATTCTTTTTTCCGTTATTCTTGCTCTTTCATCTGTCATATTATTATTATCTTGGCAGAGTTATTCAAGTCAGAAGAAAGTCTTACTAGATGTGAATTTAGAGCAGGCTCAACGACTTGGTGAGCAGCAAGCGCTACTTATCAGTGAGTGGCTCGTAAGCCGTCAGCAAATTGTTAAAGGAATCGGTGGGCAGTTGAGTCATGACATTGTGCAAGCAATGAAACAGGCTAAGCAATCGGGAGGGTTTGAATCGACATATTTTGGTGAGTCTAACGGCAATATGAGAGATTCAGAGCCTGCAACTGACTATACAAATTATGATCCTCGTACACGACCTTGGTACCAAGACAGGGCGGGATCATACTTTGTTAACAGTAGGGAACTTCTTCCTATCTGCATGATCTGATCGGGCATGTTATTCTACTGAGCCTAATCCATGTCCTTATTTGAACACTTGAAACTCATCGAAGACCCTCGCTCTCACATCAACCTAGACCATGATTTAGTTGATATTATTTTTCTTGTTTTAGCCGCAATCGCTTCAGGTTGTGATGGCTGGCAAGCTATTGAAGAATTCGGCCAAGAGAATCTAT